>CAXNEI010000124.1:0-4846 GCA_964201195.1 Gammaproteobacteria bacterium | reverse complement strand
TATGCAGCCAAAACTGGCCTAATAAAGCCGTCCCTAATAATTCATCGGCAGCAATATTGCTTTGTTGCACGCGACCTTTTTGATCCAACACCACTACGCCGGTGGGTAGCGCTTCTAATAAATGATCGAAACGATCGGATAGTTGGGCTTTGTCGGCTATTTCTTGGAGCCGCTGACGATCGACTTCAGTAAATTGATTTTTGAGTTGGTGTAATTGCTGTTGCAATATTTCATGAGAATCGACCAATTGCTGCGATGCGCTAGAAAAAGTATCAAACGCATGACATAAGGTATTTTGTATTGCTAATGCGCTCATGGATTCCCTCAATGACAGTTTTTTGTTGCCAGGAGGGAATCTGCAAGGCTTATGCCGAGGAAGACAAATCTAATTTCCGACCACTCATCATGTCGTATTTACGCATTTTCTCTACTAAGGTGGTTCTTCGAATTTTCAATTTATCCGCTGCTCTTGCCACAATACCATTACAATCATCGAGCGCTTGCCTGATTAAATTACTTTCTAAATTACCCATATATTCTTTGAGATCTAAACCATTCACCGGTAATAAAGCTAACTCTTCAGTGGTGGACGCTGATGAAGGTAATTGCGCTATTTCTGCTTGCTGAGGTAATAATGCTTCATAGTCATTCTCTTCTTCCGCTGCCACATGACGAAAACGTTTAGGCAGTTGATTGACGCCAATCACATCATAGGGATGGGTAATCACCAATCGCTCCATTAAATTAGCCAACTCGCGCACATTGCCCGGCCAATCATGTCGACAAAGAGCCATAATGGCGGAGGAACTAAAACGCACAGAGCCCCGTTTTTCACTTTCAATACGTGCAATTAATTCATTCAGCAATAAAGGAATATCTTCAGCGCGTTCACGCAACGCTGGCATTTCGATGGGAAATACATTGAGTCGATAATAGAGATCTTCTCTGAATTGACCTTTTTCTATGGCTTCTTCTAAATTTCTGTGGGTCGCAGCAATAATGCGGACATCGGCAGTTAAGGTTTTTGTACTGCCCACCCGCTCGTAGGTGCGCTCTTGTAAAACCCGCAATATTTTTACTTGCATATGAATCGGCATGTCACCAATTTCATCGAGAAACAGAGTGCCGCCTTGGGCTAATTCAAAACGACCAGGGCGACTACTAATAGCGCCAGTAAAGGCGCCTTTTTCATGGCCGAATAATTCACTTTCTAATAAATCCGCAGGAATAGCACCGCAATTAATCGGCACAAAGGGTTTTCCACGACGTTGCGAATGATAATGCAGATTACGGGCAACGACTTCTTTGCCGGTACCTGATTCACCGGTAATTAACACATTGACTTCTTTATCGGCCACTTGCGCCATCAACTCGCGCACTTTCACAATGCCACGACTGCTGCCCACTAAACTACGAAATAATTTTGCTTCTCTTTGTTGCTGTGGCTCTCTGGGTTTTTGCAATTGACTGTGAACAATTTGCGCACGATGCAAAGTGTCTAATAGATTGGGATAGCTGGTG
This sequence comes from Gammaproteobacteria bacterium, assembly GCA_964201195.1. Lineage (GTDB taxonomy): Bacteria > Pseudomonadota > Gammaproteobacteria > Pseudomonadales > JAHFSE01 > JAHFSE01. The sequence continues at coordinate 3,325 of CAXNEI010000124.1, read as the reverse complement.
GGATATTCCACATGAAAAATTACTGCGCCTTTACTGACATCATTTAAGGTGAAGGATTCTGCACTTTGATTGACTAAAATAATGGGTAATACAGTATGCCACTGGTAGATCGCTTGAATCATTTGATCCATCGGCTGCGCTGTATCACCTAACAACACACAGACAAAAGACGCTTTTTCTTGCTGAGTTTTTTCTAGCTGTGCTTGCCACTGCGCACTGGAAACAATGACGGCTTCTTCGCCGACAAAGTTTAAAATCACTTCGAGATCATGCGCTCTGGCGGCATTATCATCAATAACTAACACTTTAATGGATTGGGATATCATACGCGGCGTTCCTACACTCGATAACTTTAGCAATGGATCTCTTCTATTAAAGGACAGGGTTTCGCCTTTAGTCAAATTCCTGGCGGTTTTATTTTGTGAGGTGCCAATATTCATGCAACTCGCGCAATTAAGGAGTCCGTGTTAGCCTTAGGCTACTCAACATTTTTTATAGGCTGAAATCAACGTTGTATGATGAAAAAAGCAACCACTATCACTCAGAGATTAATTAAAAATCGTCGTGCGATTTGGCGAGAAATTACTTTAATTCGCGATAATTTGCTGGCATTGCCCTTTCTAGGATTGCCCTTGAGCCATGAACCCGATATTCGCTCTGAATTAAATCCCCGTAATTACCGCAATATTGGTGATTTTCTACAAGTCATTGGTCATGCCGTATGGCCATCACAAAGAATTTCTTTTAGTCATGGTTCATTGGTGTGTTATCCCGATCATCCAACCCAAGACAGCGAAACCTCTAAATGGTTTTTTATTAATGGCATTGCTGCATCGCCTCCGGTTGCGTTATTGAATGGCAAAGAATTAGCCCGCGCTTTTCGACGGCCTATTCATCTGATTCATAATCCCACCTACAGCGCGGCCTGGGATATTGTGCATTCTTTTACTGCGCGGACCTTACGCAAAGATGGGCATTTATCTCGCCCTGCTTACCAAGTGATTAAACAAGCTTTGCTAGAGCAAGAAAGAGTTATTTTAATTGGGCACTCGCAAGGCACCATTGTAAATAGTTATGTGGTGCGCAATATTTTGAAAGATCCACAGATGCGTATTCATGCCCATAAATTAGAGGTTTATTGTATTGCTGGTGTGGCAGACAGTTTTCAAACCGATCCTGAGCTGACAAAAAAATTCGGTCGCCCGGTGCCTTATGTTGAACATTTTGCCAATGAAGGCGATTTTTTTGCGCGCATTGGTGTGCTTGCTCATTTGGATCGCACCGATGGCGCTTTATTTACTTTGAACAGAAAAGGTCACCTATTAAACAATCATTATATTGGCGGTATCCTTAGAGGCGATTATTGCAATGGCTCTTCTCGTTTATATAAATATACGAAGGGCGGCACACCGGATGAATCAGATTATCTTTCTTTGCATGAGTCTTTTTCTGCCTAGGCTTCTTTTTCTGTATAAGCTTATTAGCAGCACAACACCTAACAAGACCATGAATGAGACGCTATCTAACGCACCAGAAGAAGTTGCATGGAGCAAGGGTAGCGTGACCTGCGCTGTCACGTGATAGGTCAGCTGTATGTCCTCAGCGGAAGTAAAAGTAATATTACCCGCCAAATCACCCACTGTTGTTGGCTTTGCCATTAGACTGAAAGAACAAGAATCACCTACCGCAAGAGCAATATTGAGACAGGTGTTATCGGTTAAATTCACCACACCATCAAAATCTTCTGTCACCCCAGTAAAAACAACAGCAGCGCTACTCTGATTAGTAAACGTAATTTGCCGAGTGATGGAATCATTGATTTCCACTGCGCCAAGATCAATAGACTCCAGCCATCCTTGCGTCGCTGCCGCAATAAAATCAGCGTAGGCATCCACCCGAGTATAAATTCCGGGAAAACCATCGGCGCATTGTCCAGAGGCACCGAAACTCACTACACCCACTTGCTGCGCTTCGGCGGATTCATCGGTCTGTTGAAATAAGGGGCCGCCGCTATCACCAAAACAAGAATCGGTTACGCTGCCACCAGCACACACCATTTTATCGGTAATAGTAATATCGCCGGTTGCATAAGAAGCTGCGCACTCGACATGATCAACTAACGGCACCATGGCGCGCTGCAATATCGACGCATAAACAGAACCAGAAGTATTAGTCGCCCCCCAACCGGCTACCGCAAGATTTTGTCCGGTGATTAAGCCACTGAATGCAGTGCTAGTGAGTAGCGCAACAGGCTTAGCAGTAACGGCGGTAGAGAATCCTACTAAAGCAATATCATTGGCTAAGGTGTCGTAAGAAAAATCAGGATGCAGAATAATTTTATCGACTGTGCGCGTTTCCCCTTGATTGGCATTGGATAAATCTTGCACACCAACACGCACAGAATAATCCTCAGCTGCTCCATCGGTAACGCAATGTGCCGCTGTCAGCACCCATTTATCAGCAACCAACGAACCGCCGCACACAAAGTCGCCATCGAATTGCACGCTCACCAACCAAGGATAAACACCTGCAGAAACAGCTGTACCGCCGATAATACGAGGAGCAGTCACTGGTTTAGCGGTGGCAAAAACGGCACAGAAAATACCTATAAACAGAAGAGCCGTTTGGATATAACGCATTTTATGATCCGAAATTTTGTCCCTCCTGCAAGCCTCTTTTGAAAAAAGAGCGCAGTAGGGGGGAAGGCGAGTTTACGAGCCAGGGGGGTACTATTTGAAGTTGACCCCCTCGGCCCTTCGGGCCACTCCCCCTACTAAAGCAGGGGGAGCATCCACAAACAATAGCAGCAAGACTTTTATTCGTCCGCAATTTCAACTAAATCATCCGCTAGCCGAACAGTATCATTTTTATGCGCGCCGCTACTGAACATAGCTCGGAGCTTTGTTAGCTCTTCATAAGCCACTTGCCGGTAAATACCCTGGCAGATGACGGTGGCAGATCGATCACTGAGACGCGCCACTTTGCCCTGCATTTTCTGCTGACGCCTATCGAAAAAACTCACATCATCACCCACTGCCACAGAGGGAGCCGCAGGTTGCACTGCAGCGGTAGACTTTTGAGCGGCAGCAAACTTTTGACTAGGACGATCACGCCCCGCATCCAAATCGACGGAACACAAATCGATGGAACAATAGGGCACGCTCCATTTTTGGCTGGTCTCACTGTCTTCTACCAAAGCCCGATTGCGCATAAATTTTATTATGGTGGCGCTCACTTCACGGTTTTGCTCTGGCACGTAATAATTGATTTTTTGGCCAATCCGCAAATGACGTTTAATGAAGATAATCCGCTCAGCTTCTTCTAG
>CAXNEI010000123.1:0-4873 GCA_964201195.1 Gammaproteobacteria bacterium | reverse complement strand
TGCCGCTTGAACAGAGCCAGGCGAAGAAAAATCTACTGCAAAATGCCTAAAATTAGGCATGATTAAATCACATAATAATAATCCACCATTGGCATGGGGATTAGCGCCCATTCTTCGTTGGCCTTTAGGCGCCAATTCTGCAAGCTCTGGCACCAGTCGACCTTGCTGATCAAATAATTCTTCCGGCTTATAACTTTTCATCCAAGTTTCAAGCAGAGCTAAATGTTCAGGATGTTGCTGATCAACTAACAAAGGCATTTGATGGGCGCGAAAAGTACCTTCAATGGCAATGCCATCCACTTGCTTTGGCCCAGTCCACCCTTTGGGTGAATTAAGAATAATCATTGGCCAACGGGGTCGATCAACCTCTTGTTTATTGCGCGCATGATTTTTTATTTGCTGAATTTCGGTGATCACTGTTTCCAAAACACTCGCCATCAATTGATGCATTTTTTCGGGTTCATCACCTTCAACAAAATAAGGCGTCCAACCATAACCAAAAAATAATTGCTCCAGTTCTTCGCGAGTAATGCGAGCTAATAGCGTAGGATTTGCTATTTTATAGCCATTTAAATGCAAAATCGGTAAAACAACACCATCAGTAATGGGATTTAAAAATTTATTGGAATGCCATGCAGTGGCTAAGGGGCCGGTTTCCGCTTCTCCATCACCAACCACACAAGCAGCAATTAAATTGGGATTATCAAATACTGCACCAAAAGCATGGCTGAGCGAATAACCTAATTCACCGCCTTCATGAATGGAGCCTGGACACTCTGGAGAAACATGACTGGGAATGCCGCCGGGAAAGGAAAACTGCTTAAATAGTTTTTTCAATCCCGCTTCATCTTGAGTAATATGCGGATAAATTTCGCTGTAAGTACCTTCGAGATAGGTATTGCCAACCAGAGCCGGACCGCCATGACCAGGTCCAGGTCCAGGTCCAGGTCCAGGTCCAGGTCCAGGTCCAGGTCCAGGTCCAGGTCCAGGTCCAGGTCCAGGTCCAGGTCCAGGTCCAGGTCCAGGTCCAGCAATATAAATCATGCTCAAATCATATTCTTTAATGATTCTATTTAAATGCACATAAATAAAATTTTGTCCCGGCGTGGTTCCCCAATGTCCGAGCAGCAAAGATTTTATATGTGCTAATTGTAGAGGCTCTTTAAGCAAAGGATTATTACGGAGATAGAGTTGACCCACCGATAAATAATTGGCTGCTCGCCAGTAGGCATCTATTTTTTGCAGTAATTTTTCAGCTAGCATGGCTGTTCATCAGCAGCAGCAAGCAGCGCATATTTATTTGCAATCCGCTGCAATAATTGCTGCCAAGAGTGAACAAAGGATTGCGCACCTTGATGTTGTAATTGAATCGCCAGCAGGTCAATGTCAATGCCCGCTTGGTTAAAGTGGGCTAACCGAGCCTCAATTTCTTTGCTATCTGGCGCAACACTCTTTTTCAATTGTCCATGATTCAAAAAAGTAGCTAGGGTTTTTTCTGGCATAGTATTAATGGTGTCATGTGCGGCCAATGCTTCTATATAAAGATTATCCGGTGCTGTGGGATCTTTAACGCCGGTACTGGCAAATAACAAACGCTGTGGACGGGCGCCAGCACGACTCAATCGACGCCAACGAGATGATGCCAATAATTCCTGATAGGCGCAATAAGTGCGATGCCCTATGGCAATCCCTAATTGATTACGTAATTCCACCGGTACTTTATCATTGACTGCCGTATCCCAACGGCTAATAAATAATGAAGCCACCGATTCTACCTGTAGAGATAGCCCTGCTTTTAAACGTCGATCAATGCCTCGCATGTAAGCTTCTGCTGCCGCCAGATAATGCTCGCGAGAAAAAAGTAAAGTGACGTTGATGGGTATACCGGAAAAAATAGCTTCTTCAATCGCAATAATGCCCGCGCGAGTACCTGGAATTTTAATAAATACATTGGGGCGTTGCGCTTGTTCATAGAGTTTTTTTGCCGCCTTTAAAGTGCCAATCCTATCATCTGCCAGCAAGGGGGAAATTTCGAGTGATACCCAACCATCAACACCATCGGTAGCATTATAAATAGGTCGAAAAAGATCGGCTGCCTGAACTAAATCTTCTAAGGCTAATTCAAAAAATAAATCCTCAATGGGTTTTCCAGCAAAGCCTTTTTCACGAATAGACTCATCATAAAAACCTCCTTGACTAAGGGCTTTCTCGAAAATAGTTGGATTAGACGTCAGCCCAGTAATTAATGATTCTTTAATATAGCGTTTGAGTTTTCCGCTGGTTAATAGCTCACGAGTGATATTATCCAACCAAAGACTTTGCCCAACCAGATAGTGTAATTGTTGCGTAATATTCATGAATCCTCCTTAATAGCTACCGATTGATATATATTTATTGCCACTGAATGCAGCTGTTGATCATTCACCAAAGAAATCATTAAATCAGCCTGCTCAATATTATTGATAATTAATTGAGTAGTACCCTGCCCGTCTAATTGCACTACTTGAATGTGATAAACAGTTTCTTCATAGCGATACTGAATATCGAAAGATTTCCAATCAGGTGGAATACAGGGTGTTATTAATAAAGTATCGCCTACTCTTTTTAATCCCAGCAAAGATTCCACGATTAATCGATAACACCAACCCGCCGCGCCGGTATACCAAGTCCAACCGCCGCGACCAATATGCGGTGATAAAGCATAAATATCTGCAGCCACCACATAGGGTTCAGTTTTATAAATAGCGATTGCTTCAGGCGTCAGCCCATGATTTAACGGATTAATTAATGTTAATAAATCCCAAGCGCGTTGGTTATCGCCTAAACGCGCAAAAGCCATTGCTGCCCACACCGCTGCATGCGTATATTGACCGCCATTTTCGCGCACACCAGGCACATATCCTTTGATATAACCGGGATTCATGGCTGATTCATCGAAAGGTGGATCAAGCAATTGAATTAATCCATGATCGCGACGCACTAAATACTTATCTAAGGCGTCCATCGCCGTACGTGAACGTTGCGCATCACCTGCTCCGGATAACACGGACCAACTTTGTGCAATGGAATCAATTTTACATTCAGCATTAATCGATGAACCCAGCGGTGAACCATCATCAAAAAAAGCCCGGCGATACCATTGCCCATCCCAACTATGTTGCTCAATATTTTTTTGTAGTTGATTCGCTTGAGTGTGACAGAGCGCAACAAAATCGAGATCCTGTTGAATCTTCGCTAACTTAGCAAAAGAGATCAGTACTTCATACAGAAAAAATCCTAACCAAACACTTTCGCCTTTACCGTGAATGCCGACTAAATTCATTCCATCATTCCAATCACCGGAACCCATTAATGGCAAGCCATGCTCACCTAAATGCAATCCATATCGAATGGCGCGCACACCATGTTGATAGAGAGAAGCTGACTCGGATGAGCGAGTCGGTAGATCGTAATAAGATTCTTCTTCTGCATTTAATAGTCGGCCATCAATAAAATAGACTGATTCATTTAAAATATCAGCATCTCCTGTGCTTTCCACATAACGACACAAAGCCATTGGCAACCACAAATAATCATCGGAACAGCGGGTGCGTACACCACGCCCAGCAGGTGGATGCCACCAATGCTGCACATCCCCTTCTGGATATTGACGCTGCGCACAGCGCAATAAATGCTCTCGCGCTAGTTTAGGTTGCGCATGCACCAATGCCATGACGTCTTGCAATTGATCACGAAAACCAAAAGCGCCGCCTGACTGATAAAAACCACTACGAGCCCAAAGCCGGCAAGCCAAAGTTTGATAAATAAGCCAACCGTTGGTTAATATATTTAAGGATTCATCGGGCGTTTTAATTTGTACGACGTTTAAGGTGCGCTGCCAATAATTTTTTACTTTATCTAATGAATGACGAGCAGAACCTAATATTCTCAATTGCTTTGCTAATTGGCGAGCATGAGCAATATCTTTTCCTGCACCCAATCGAAAAATAATTTGGTGTTCTTGACCATTAATTAATTCAAAGGGCACTTGAATCGCACCGCACGGATCTAACGCTGCACCTAATCGACCAGAAAGTCGCAATCGCATCATCGCATCCGGTGCGTGCAATGAACCATTGCGCCCTAAAAATTCAGCGCGATCACCGGTGAGCGTGCGTGATGCATCATCTACATCAAAGAATGCTACGCGCCCAGAAAATTCTGTGTTATAGGCATTGCGCGCGAATAATGCGCCGCTGGAGGCGTCAATTTCGGTGATCACATGCATCGCAGATTTTGCGCGCGTATCACCTAGCACCCATTCTACATAACCGGTTGCAGACAGTTTTCGTGTTCGACCTGATTCATTGCGTATTTTTAGCATGGAGAATTTTACCGGTTCTTCTAAATCCACATACACCCACAATTCTGAAGAAATACCATTTTCTCTATGCTCAAATACGCTATAACCAAAGCCATGCCTAACAGTATAAGGTGCTGCACTGCTGCAAGGTAATTGTGTCGGCGACCAGACATAACCACTTTCTTCATCACGCAAATAAATCGCTTCACCACCGGTTGCACCTACCGGATCATCACTCCAAGGCGTTAAACGAAATTCGTGGGCATTTTCACTCCAGGTATAGGCAAGACCACTCTCGGAAATCACCGTGCCGAAAGAAGGATTAGCTAATACATTGACCCAAGGCATTGGCGTCATTTGTGCCTGCGAGCTGGTGATTACATATTCGGTTCCATCCGCTGTAAAACCACCGAAATGATTTTGTAGAATAAGATTATTAGCTGATGCCTTAATTATTACTGCCGGCTCTGGACGATAATTTCTGCTCGGTATTAATCGCCCTATGGTTTTTAATTCCAGACGTTGGCGATT
>CAXNEI010000122.1:0-4901 GCA_964201195.1 Gammaproteobacteria bacterium | reverse complement strand
AGTAGTCATCGCTAGTGCGCGATTAGCTCGCAGCTACCAAGAGGGTTTATACGGTTTGGTAGAGTGCGCAGTGACTGTTGGGTCTGGGTATGTAGAAGCCCAGTTAAACCAAGGTAGAGAAGGCGCGCTTTGGTTGCGACAAGAATGGGATCACCATCGCCAACTGAAACCACTTCATGTGTTGGGCGATTTTCGTTCAGTCTCCAATACTTTTCTAGAAGATTTTCGTGAAGCTTGTTTTGGTCGCTATGGTTTATTAGCGCGAACGATAGAGCAGCATGACATGATGTTTCGTGCTGAGCCCATGTTGATGTCTGCTTAAGTAAAAATAGATAACCTCCCTCCTAATTTGTGTGGAGGGAGGAACTCAGAAAATGACGCTACTGACTGAACTTTATTCTCGTCAATCGATTCCCCAGCTCACTGATCCTGCACCTTCTCCAGCTATCTTAGAACAACTTTTTCATGCGGCGGACAGAGCGCCAGATCATGGTGTATTAAAGCCCTGGCGGTTTTCTATTATTCAGAATCAAGGCCGAGAGAAATTAGGTCAGTTATTTTTAACTGCCGCGCAGCAAACCAGCGAAACCCCATTAACTGCCGAGCAATCCACTAAATTACTTGCTATGCCGCTGCGCGCGCCTATGATTATTGTGGTGTCGGCACATATTCTTTCGGATCATAAAATTCCTGCTACGGAGCAGTTATTAGCAGTGGGTGCTGCGGTGCAGAATCTATTGCTAGCCATTCATGCTTTGGGTTATGCAGCCATGTGGCGTACCGGTGACATGGCCTATCACCCCACAGTGAAAAAAGCATTTGATCTTGCAGGGCAGGACGCTATCGTAGGTTTTATTTATGTGGGTACGCCGGCTAAAGCCAATAGTTATAAGAAAATAGCTGTGCGTCCGATGAGTGAGTTTGTTAGTTATTGGAAACCTTAAATTATGCTACGCAAAACCAAAATTATTTGCACCATTGGCCCCGCCACAGAATCCTACGAAATGTTGGCGAAATTAGCTGAAGCTGGGATGAATATTGCGCGATTAAATATGTCTCATGGAGATCATGCTTCTCACGCAAAAGTCATTCGTGCAATTAAAAGCCTCAATCAAAAAATTGCACAACCCATTCCTATTTTATTAGATACCCAAGGGCCAGAAATTCGTACCGGTACCCTTGAAACCGATATGGAATTAAAAGCCGGCAATGAAATTACCATCAGTGTGCGCGGTGGTGATGTGGAAGCTTCTTCTATTCATATTAATTATGAAGCCTTAATTGATGATGTGGCCATCGGTGATCGCATTACGGTAGATAATGGTTTGATTAATTTTGAAGTGCTAGAAAAAAATGATCGCACCATGCGTTGCCGCATTGTCGATGGTGGTATGCTAAAAAGTCGTCGACATGTGAATTTACCTGGCGTGCGGGTGAATTTGCCAGCGATTACCAAAAAAGATCGGGAAGATATTTTATTTGGCATGGAGCAAGAAGTCGATTTTATTGCTCTCTCTTTTGTGCGTGAAGCAGAAGATATTCGCCAATTAAAAGCTTTGTTAGGTGAAACCGAAAGTAAAGCCAATAAAATTAAAATTATTGCCAAAATTGAAGATCAAGAAGGCTTGCGTAATTTGGAAGATATTATTCAAGAATCCGACGGCATCATGGTTGCTCGTGGTGATTTAGGCGTAGAAATTCATTTTGCTGAATTACCTAATGCGCAACGCAGAATGGCGCGACTCTGTCATCAGTATGGCAAACGCATTATTGTAGCCACCCATTTATTAGAATCGATGATTCAAAATCCTATGCCTACTCGTGCAGAAGTGACCGATGTAGCCAATGCGGTGTATGAAGAAGTGGATGCGATTATGTTGTCGGGCGAAACCACGGTAGGAAAATATCCGGTGAAATGTGTGGAAGTGCTGAATGACATTGCGCAAATGACTGAGCAGGCGCCAGGTTTAGGCTTTAGCGCAGAGTTAATTAAATCCAACGACAAACAACACTTGGCAAAATCTGCAGTGGATTTAGCGGAAGCCTTACAAGCAGACGGTATTTTAGTGATTACTCGTCGTGGAATTACCGCGCATTACGTGACTAACTGTCGGCCGTTTAAAACACCGATTTTTGCTTTTACTAATGACAGTCGCACGCGACGACAACTCGCCTTAAATCGTGGTGTCACTGCTTATCGGATGGATTTTAGTAGCGATCCTGAAAAAACTTTGGCCAATGCGATGGAATCTTTAAAAGAAAAACAGCAGTGGCAAGGTGGTGAGAAAATCGTAGTGATTTCTGATGTCATTGCCGGCGCGGGAATTGATGCGATTCAGATTCGGTTAATTAGTTAGGCGGGTTCTTGGCCAATATATTTAAAGAGAGACTGTCTCCCAGCCTTTTTGTCAAAAGTAGCGGTGAACTCACAGCTTGCCGCTTGATTCAGCCGGCCAATCAGATGATCTGGAAAGTCAGCATTGCTAGCGCGGAAATCTTTTAGTGCCTGCCAAACAAGCGCTTGGTCTGCAATGATCAGTTGAGTAGTTTCCAAGAGATATTCAATGATTTCTGCGATGCGGGCGCGGTCCAAGTTATAGCAACTTTCTAATACCCAAACCAATTCGCTCAAAACCAAAGTAGAAATATGGCAGGGTGCTGAAATTGTACAATGACTTTGAATAAAAGTTCTAGCGAGAGATAATTGTTGCTCATCATCTTTCACTAAAAAGCGTACAAGCACATTGGTATCTAAGCCAACTGTCATAATTGATTTGCTGCCCGTGCTTTAATTGCTGTATCCATGGCTTCAAGAGAAATTGATTTTCCAGGATTTGCCACAATACCTTGCAAGCTCATGATGTCACGCTTATTAGTGATTATGCAGCGAGCGCTGCTCATACTGTCGAGTTCAAATTGAATTTGGTCGCCTGCTCCCAGATGCAGTGCCGTCAAAATTTCTTTAGGCAACGCTATCCAGCCTTCTTGAGTGATAGTGGCTGTTACCATGGTTTCTCTCCTCTGATGCAAGTGACTAACTCAGAGTATAAAACAAAATCGATGTCATTGCCGGCGCTGGCATTGATGCGATTCAGATTCGGCTTATTGCTTAAATCAAATCCAACACATTCTCCGGTGGTCGACCTAACACAGCTTGGTCGCCGGATACTACAATGGGTCGTTCAATTAATTTAGGATGCGCAATCATGGCTTCCAATAATTGAGTGTCCGATAATTTAAGATTATCTAATTTCAATTCTTTATATTCTGCTTCTTTCGTGCGCAATAAATCACGGGCTTTAAGCCCAAGCTTTTTTAATAATTGGCGCAATTGTGTTAGGCTTGGCGGCTGTTCCAGATAGAGAATTACCTCTGGTTCGGCATGATGTTTTTTGAGCAATGCCAGCGTCTCACGAGATTTTGAGCAGCGTGGGTTATGATAAATTTGGATAGAGGTTTTCATGGCGGTGAATGTTAAAGCATTAATGCATCAAGTGCTACAAATAGCGCGCTCTGTGCGCTGTCAAATGATCGAAGATCGCTGCACGGATAGCGCCGCTGCACTGACTTTCTCCAGTCTATTGGCTTTGGTGCCGATGATCACAGTACTCTATGCGGTGTTAGCTTTGATCCCCAATCTGCGTGCAAGTGGTGCAGATATTCAGATTTGGATTTTCAAACATTTTGTGCCCAGTAGCGGTGTTGAGGTTCAAAATTATTTATTGAGCTTTTCCCAGCAAGCGGGGCATCTCACTAATATCGGATTATTCATGTTATTTATTGCTGCGCTGTTGATGATGCGCCGTATTGAACATTCACTGAATTTAATTTGGCGAGTACCTCAACCCCGTAAAGGTGTGGAAGGTTTTATGCGTTACTGGACCGTGCTTACCTTGGGGCCGTTATTATTAGGCTTGGGGCTAGCTGTAACTTCTTATATTGCTTCATTAAAGTTTTTTTCTGATACCTTAACGCAACTGGGTGTAGCAGGTTACGTTTTAAGTATGTTGCCTTTTTTCTGTAGTTGGGCAGCCTTTAGTTTAATTTATGTGGTGGTGCCTAATTGTGCTGTGCCGATTAAAAAAGGTATTTTAGGTGGTTTAGTTGCGGCATTGGTATTTGAATGTGGCAAGCGCGGCTTTACTTTATTTGTGGTGCATTTTGGTAGTTACCAATTAATTTATGGTGCATTTGCTGCGTTGCCTTTATTTTTATTGTGGTTATATTTTTCTTGGGTTATTTTTTTATTGGGTAGTGTGTTGACGCGAGTGTTGTCGACACAATCGGAAAAACAGGAGTATGTATGACTTTAATTAAAGAACAAGATCTGATTCAAAGCATCGCTGATGCCTTGCAATATATTTCTTATTACCATCCCGTAGATTTTGTTCAAGCGGTGCATCAAGCCTATTTAAAAGAAGAATCTGTCGCAGCAAAAGATGCGCTGGCGCAAATTCTTGTAAACTCTCGCATGTGTGCCATGGGGCATCGACCCATTTGCCAAGATACGGGGATCGTTAATGTATTTTTAAAAATCGGTATGAATGTCCGTTGGGATACCCAGCGGAGTTTGGCAGATGTAATTAATGAAGGTGTGCGTCAAGCCTATTTGAATGCAGATAATAAATTACGGCCCTCTATTTTATTAGATCCTGCCGGCGCGCGAAAAAATACTAACGACAATACACCCGCAGTGATTCATTATGATTTAGTGCCAGGTGATACAGTAGAAATAGACGTGGCAGCAAAAGGTGGTGGTTCAGAAAATAAATCCAAATTTGTGATGCTGAATCCCAGCGATAGCATTGTGGATTGGGTATTAAAAACCTTACCGACTATGGGCGCCGGTTGGTGTCCACCAGGCATGTTAGGTATTGGTATTGGCGGTACTGCAGAAAAAG
>CAXNEI010000121.1:0-4931 GCA_964201195.1 Gammaproteobacteria bacterium | reverse complement strand
GCCCCAATCTGCTGCAAAGAAGATCGTGGCGGGCTGAAGCTAAACAAGCCTAAGCCACCACAAACTGGGGCAGCGCCAATCCGCTGCGGGAAAAGATGCCCTCTTAAATTCAGCTAAAAATTGTCTGGACTATGGGGTCCACTATACTCCAACATAGATATCACCACCTTATTTGCTTTTACCGAACGCCTAACACTCTCTGGTAGCGCCATAAAAGGTAGTGGTAATAGCGACAATAATATTATTCAAGGCAATGGCTTAAATAATATCCTTGATGGTAAAGGTGGTGCTGATACATTAATCGGTGGGTTGGGTAACGACACTTACCTGTTCAATATCAGTGGTGGTAAAGACGTAATTGCGGATAGCGCAGGCAGTGATTCATTACTCTTTGGTGCAGGAATTAATGCGAATCAACTTTGGTTGCAACACACGGGCAATAATTTAGTAGTGACTCGGATTGGTACCGCTGATTCTGTCACCATTAAAGATTGGTATTTGCAAACTGCAACTAACAACACCCATCTAGAGACCTTTAAAAGCGGCGATGGAAAGGCTTTGTTAGATACTGCAGTGGAAAATCTGGTGCAAGCGATGGCAGGATATGCAATACCTGCCAGTGGTCAAACTACATTGCCAACCAATTATCAGACGGCGTTGAATAGTGTGATTGCAGCAAATTGGAAATAATTTAACTCCCCCTAACCCCCTCTTTAAAAAAGAGGGGGGATAATATAGCTCTTGCCATAAGCGCTTAGCCAGACTAGACTAAGCATTGATTAGCCATAGGAGCATTGTAATGCAAGTAAATATGTTAGAAGCCAAATCAAACCTATCTCGCCTAGTGGATTCCATCGAACAAGGCAAAGAAGGTGAGATTATTATTGCCAGAAATGGTAGACCAGCCGCCAAGTTGGTGCCCATTTTTGCCATACCGCCCGAACGACGAATTGGTATTGCCAAAAATCTATTTGTCGTGCCTGATAATATCGATGCGCATAACACAGAGGTCTCTGCACTTTTCCTAGAAGGAAAATCTCGTTGAACCTCCTGCTAGATGCCCACGTGGCATTGTGGGCAATTACCGATAGTCCAAAGTTATCAGATAAAGCGCGAGAATTTATTTTAGCGCCGCGTAGCATTATTTGGATCAGCGCGGTCACGATTTGGGAAATTGCAATTAAGCACAGCTTAGGAAAAGGAGACATACCCATTTCTGCTGAAGATGCGGTAAAGTATTTTCGCGCGGCAGGTTATCAATTTCTTGCTATTGAACCAGAGCATGCAGCAGCAATAGAAAAATTACCCAAGCATCATCAAGATCCCTTTGATCGACTCTTAGTCGCCCAAGCACTGGTAGAACCCATGCATTTACTGACGCATGATCAAACCGTTGCACGTTATAGCACAACGATCGAATTAATTTAATTTTCTTTTCTTAACTGCCCCCTACTCCATCGGCTCAAATAACACGGCTAAATCATCTTCGGTAAATTCTAAACCTTCCGATGAGCGCCCTGCCATCACGCTATCTAATAAGGCTTGTTTTTGTTCTTGCAGATGTTGAATTTTTTCTTCTACTGTCCCTTCACCAATTAATTTATAAACAAATACCGGCTTATCTTGACCAATGCGATAAGCGCGATCGGTAGCTTGACGTTCCACTGCAGGATTCCACCAAGGATCATAGTGAATTACCGTATCGGCAGCCGTAAGATTTAAGCCTGTGCCCCCCGCTTTCAAACTAATTAAAAAGATGCTGCTTTCTCCACGCTGAAATTGCGCTACGGTTTCTTCACGATTTTTACTTTGCCCTGTTAGCATTAAATAAGTGAGCTGACGTTGCGTTAATGCCGCAGCAATAAGATCTAACATACTAGTGAACTGCGAAAATACTAATACGCAGCGACCTTCTGCCACCATACGTTGCAACATATCTAATAAATAGGTGAGTTTAGCGGATTCAGTCACGACACTGGCGGTTTCTAATTTCACTAACCGAGGATCGCAACAGACTTGGCGTAATTTTAATAAGGCGTCGAGAATAACTAATTGACTGGCCGCAATACCTTTTTTCGCAATCTCCGCCTGCACCCTTTTATTGAGCGATAATCGAATACTTTCATATAAATCACGCTGCGCGCCTTCAATTTCAATAGGCTGAATAATTTCCGTTTTTGACGGTAATTCTTTTGCCACCTGCTCTTTCAGACGTCGCAGCATGAAAGGTGCCAAACGACGAGCTAATGCTACCTGACGATCTGCTTCACCGCGCTTTTCAATCGGGTTACGATATAATTTACGGAATTGTTTCTCACTGCCTAAAAAGCCGGGCATCAGAAAATCAAAAATCGACCAGAGTTCACCAATATTATTTTCCATTGGCGTTCCGGTGAGACATAAACGATTTTTCGTTTTTAATTTGCGTACCATTCTCGACGCTTTAGCCCGGGGATTTTTAATAAATTGCGCTTCGTCTAAAATAACCAGCGAATATTCAAAATGACTGAGCTCTGGACAGTCTCGAACTAATAAGGGATAAGTCGTTAGAATTACATCGTGCTGATAAATTTGATCAAAGAAAGTTTTGCGCTCCGCACCATGCAAAATAAGTACACGTAAATTAGGCGCGAATTTCTGCGCTTCATTCCGCCAGTTACCCATCAAACTGGTGGGCGCAACGACCATAGCTGGCTTGACTAGCCGACCTTGTTGTTTTTCTACCGCCAAATGTGCCAAGGTTTGAATGGTTTTGCCTAAACCCATATCATCCGCTAACACACCGCCTAATTGATATCTGCGCAAAAACTGCAACCAATTTAAACCATCTTGTTGGTAACTGCGCAATACGCCCTGAAAACCTTCAGGCATTGCAACGATTTCTAATCCGTTAAACTGACGAAAATCTTCGGCACGTTGTCGCACATCAAGATAACCACTCCATTCGAGCGGCGATTCTTCATCTTCAAACTGAAATTCGTTTAAACGACCAAATTGATTTGCCGGCAAACGGATCGAACCCTCTTTAGTCATTAAATTATCATCAAATAATTCAACGAGAGTTGCTAAAATTTGACGAATACGGCCGGCAGGCAAACCTACTTCACGACCATCTTCTAACGGAAACAATACCATTTCGTTGAGATCCATAGTGGCCAATGCAGTTTCTCGCCAATGTTTAGGTAATTGCTGAAGCTGCCTCACAATCAACGGAAATAAATTAATTAATTCATTGTCGACTAAAATGCCAATATTCAACGAGAACCAATGCCCGTCACCCTCTAATCGCGCGCGCCAATGATCGACTCGCACCAGATTATGCCGAAAGCCCGGACGCATTTCTATTTGCCAACCCTGTTTTTTTAATTCGGGCACGGCATTGAGCATGAATTCATGCCAACGCAATTCACTGATTAACCCCCATAAACCAATAGGTAATTCAGCTAATAATTCATCATCCAAAAAATCTTCTAGCGGTTTTAATTGCTCAACTTGTTGCAGCAATTCAGCTTCCGCCGGCATATTTCGATAGCGTCGCTCAATGCGGCCTTTATTAAATCGCAACATGGGCGGATCTTCATCCGCAGTACCATATTCTGCTTGCGGATAGACGAATTTAATTTCTGCAATATCTACGTGAGTGATTTTTTTCCGCCGGGTAGAATAGAAATTACCAATCCGAGTAGAGTAAAAAATTAATTTTCCTTGCGGATTTTCCGGCTCACACTCTTCCATATGCAAAGCACGTGGCCGAGGTACAGATAATTCAGCGAGAATTTTTTCATGCAAAGAAGAATAAGTATCTAAATGCTCTTGCGCTGGTGCAGGCGGTAGCTCATATAAGGCAATTATTTTAGCGGGAGATAAAGAACTGGCTAACTCACCTAATTGATGGGCTACTACATCCATATAAAAAGGCGGCAAAGATTTAATTAGCCACTGCTGGTCATGGGTGGTGCTGAAAGCTAACCATTGAGCGCCCCCTTCCGCCACACTCCAACAAGGATAAGTACGCAATACAGCGCCGGGAGTCATCAAATGCGCTTCCGTGAGGAAATCCCATTCTAAGGCTCTTTCTGCGGCCTCTAAAGATTCTGTGGTTAAAGCTGATTCTGAATGCAATCGCCAATAACAACGCCCTGTGGCTAATAAATCCGATAATAAAGATGCTACTTTTTCAAAGGCAATAATATCGACCGTACCGGTAAATTTAAATCGATCATTCTGGCGAATAAACTGTTTTAACAGTGGCTCATCTTGCGCACTGACATAACGAGGCCAATGACCTTTCTCTATGTAACCACCCATGCGCAGGGGCATCCATTTACCGTATTCACCCGTTTCATCTTTATGCGCCACAACGACTTGCACACTGATTTGATGCCAAGGGCTAGCATCTTTATGCAACACGACGACATAGAGCAGACGCTGCTTAATATCTTCTGATAATTCTTCGGGAGGTAAATCTTTGTCTAACGCATCTAACTCGCCTAACCAGGCTTCAAGTTGATAACTACCTTGATGGGCTTGCTGCTGAATTTCGAGGGCTTCTTCACCTAGATTTTGCAATAAAGCGGCGGCCACATGTTTGCAGTTCACACCGACAGAACAAGTACATTCACCTTCAAAAGAAAATTTAGTGCCCTGAGAAATAATTTCTATCATCAGACGATGAGTAACGGAGGGAGTGACATTGACTTGTGCAGTTAATACACGACCCTGTGCACTGGTTTTCAACCGTACTACTTTTCCCTGTTGAACGTAATCGCGCCCGAGCTGCAATGTTTTCTCAGAAAAATGCTCGAGTAAATCCTGGTAGCCATACTCCATGAATGTTCAGCCTTAAACAACAGCTATCACTGTAAAATTAATTTTCCATTTATGCGCAAATAAAGACCGTGGTATTGTACGCATACTGCCAAATATCTTCA
>CAXNEI010000120.1:0-4937 GCA_964201195.1 Gammaproteobacteria bacterium | reverse complement strand
AACTCAGCATTGCTTTCGGTAGCTGCCAATCGAAAGGGTGCCTCATCAAAGACCACTGCTTTTTTATTAAAAAATACGCCCATTAATGCTGCTAAACCACCACCCAAGGAATGGCCGGTAAAGGAAATATTATCTGCGCTATAGCCTTTAGAAATTGCCCACTTTTTTACGTCTTGATAATAACGAGCGGCTTCTAATAATTGATTGTGAGCAAAGCCAGCGCCAATGGCAATATCCGCCACTAAGTCTGCGCTTTGCGGAAAATAAGTTCCTGCGTAGGAGATGACAACCGAACCATCACTCTCTCGGTAATAAGCGGTTGCTTCAAAACCACTGGAATCTACCGCTCGATGATCGAGACCGGTTATTTGTGGAAGCGGCTTCCATCCCTCAGGAAAAGGAATGCGATTTATTTTATCGCGAGTATCAAAGTAAGAGGCTCCTGCCATCAACGCATATTCTGTTGTATTAATTGTCATATCCTTATCTCCTATAATTAATTTCTGATTCGCGGCCTAATTTATATAACGTACTTCCGAAACAACCTTCTGCAATTGAGCTAACCAATCTGCGAGAGATGGTGCGATACTCTTTGCGGCGCCATTCCTGAACGTCATTGAGCCATGCTTCTACTTCATTAAGAGACATAAAATTGTCTTCGCTATAGGGCTTTAGGCTGCTTGACATATCTACCAAGTTACGGCTAGTTATTTTTTCTGGTAATTGATTAAACGGAATTGCAGACCATTTTTTATTCTCATAGCGATAAACCATATAAGGTGGGTTAGGACAATTCCAATTATTGTAATCTGCTACGGTATAAGCCTTTAACACTAAATAAGGTATATTTTTGTCGAAGGCTAAAGAATAAGGCAGCAATCCTTTTGGAATTTTCCAGGTAATTTTTTCTTGGGTATTTGGATTTGAAAATGAGAGTATCTGGCTTGTTTCAAGAGTGACATGCTCTGGAAATCCTGGCCCTATTTCTGTTGAAATCCGATCAACTATAATAATTCGTCGATCTTGCAACTTAACTTCTTGCTTCCAGTGAATAACTTTTTCACTGGCCCAGCAGGCAGTGAGAGAAAAAGATAAAAGAAAAATGAGGGTGAGGCGAATGATCATTATGCAACTTCCTGAGTTAAGAGCGTGGAGATATTAAAAACTTCATCATTGATGCTAAATTTTTTATTCGGCGGATTACGCAAATAGCTAATCCGCCCTACAAAAGAAAGCTGCAACGGTGCTTCATCAAAGACCACTGCTTTTTTATTAAAAAACACGCCCATCAAAGCGGCTAAACCACCGCCGAGTGAATGACCAGTGAAAGAAATATTATCTGCGCTATAACCTTGAGCAATTGCCCACTTTTTTACATCCTGATAATAACGGGCGGCTTGTAATAGTTGGTTATGGGCAAAGCCAGCGCCGATGGCAATATCAGCCACTAAATCAGCGCTTTGGGGGAAATAAGTGCCTGCGTAGGAGATAACTATGGCGTTATCACTCTCTCGAATAAATGTTCGCGCTTCAAATCCGCTTGAATCTACAACACGGTGGTTTAATTCCCCTTTAATAGGATTCCAACCAAAAGATTCTGGATATGGAGCTTTATTTTGATCATCTCGCGTACTGTCATATGCCGCCCCAGCCATTAATGCATATTCTGTTGTGTTAATTGTTGTGGTCATAATAATCACTCCTTTGATTTAAAATTAATTTACTCTTGGTTTAATTAAAACATTTTCATTGTTATAGTAAGGAACATTGATTTCAGACTCTCTGCCTTGCTTAATTAATATATCTGGATAGCAGCCTTTAGCTATTGGATGCACCAATCTACGGGAGATGGTGCGATCCCCTTCATCAAGTCGTCGTAGCCAGCTCTGCTGTTCATCCGGTGTAATAATATTATCGCTACTCACTTCATCGATGCTTCTCGACATATCCATAAGATTTCGCCTTGAAACCTTCTCTGGTAATTGTTTAAAAGGAAGTGGCTGCCATTGCTTATTTTCATAGCGATAAACCATATAAGGTGGGTTGGGACAATTCCAATTGTTGTAATCTGCCACGGTATAGGCTTTTAATACTAAATAAGGCACTTTATTTTCAAAGTCGAGCGTATGCAAATTAAGGCCTTTAGGAATGTTCCAGCTGATTTTTTCCTGCGTATCTGGATTGACAAAAGAAATAGCTTGGCTTTTTTCCAAATAAACATTTCCAGGAAATCCTGGTCCAATTTGGGTTGAAAGGCGATCAAGCATAATTACTCGCTCATCTCGTAACTTAACTTCTTGCTTCCAGTGAATGACTTTTTCGCTGGCCCAGCAGGCAGTGAGGGAGAAAGATAAAAGAAAAATGAGGGTGAGGCGAAGAAGATTAACTCCCCCTAGCCCCCTCTTTAAAAAAGAGGGGGGATTGTTTGATGTTGGGAAAAAGGGCATTAAGGGGTTCCTTGCTGTGAATGAGCTCTATCAAAACAAGTTGGCGGACTTTAATGCAGATGCGGCAAAAAGACAATAAAAATACCTATCCGTATAATTTGCTGCATTTGCGATGAAATGAGTCTGTAAAAATAGAGGCTTTAGCGCTTGATGAACTTTTTCTGAATGCGTTATGCGATTCGCTGAAGCTGAAAAATATTGTCGTTAATCGCTGAATTTTTTGTAGGATATTTGCTAAACGGATAGCTGTAGGAATGTTTAAAACCAATCCTTTGATCTCAATTGCCTTTACTATCGAAAGCAACTAGGCATGCCCAGTTGCTTTATCAGAACTATTCCATATAATGAAGTAAGGAATCCTTACTTTAAGCCATTCCACTTGGAGCCTTTATGTTAGCCAAAATTACCAGCAAGAATCAGCTTACTTTACCCAAAAGCCTTATTTCTGAATTTTCAGGTACTGAATATTTTGATGTCACCTGTGAGCAGGGGCGAATTATTTTAGCGCCAGTACGAATTCATCGAGCAGATGCAGTACGCAGCAAGTTAGCTCAATTAAACATTACGGAAAAAGATGCACAGGATGCCATTCAATGGGCGCGCAAAAGAAAAAGCTAATCTGTCAGGTTGTGCTGGACACTAACGTGGTATTGTCTGCTCTGTTATTTAGCCGAGGAAATTTTTCTTGGTTGCGCATTGCATGGCAAACTCAGGCGATTCAGCCTTGGGTATGTCATGCTACGGCGTCTGAATTAATGCTTGCATTGGCTTATCCAAAATTTAAACTCTCACGCCAAGAACAAGAAGAGTTGCTCGCTGATTATTTGCCTTTTTGCCAAACTTTCACTCTGCCTAAACCACCCCCTAAAGTGCCAAGCTGTCGCGATCAAAAGGATTTGCCTTTTCTTTGGCTCGCAGTTGCCGCTAAAACAGATTTTTTAATTTCTGGAGATAAAGATTTGCAGGTGTTAGCGAAGCATTTTAAGCCGCCTATTTTAACGATTCAGGCTTTTCGAGAATATTACGAAACCCATACTCAAAAAAAATAATAGCGCCCTACTCCGCCAACGCCGCTCATTGGTAAGTTTTAAGTGGGTACTACCTGCCGCTGTAATGCTATTAAAACATCTTCAGCGAGCAGCTGAGCAATATCCATTTTTTTAAAGCAGCTTTTCAAATAGAGTGCATCACTTAATCGGTAAACTGATTTTTGAAAGGCTGTTACGACACTTTGTCCGTAGGCTTCTGTCACTTTTCGCCACACGGATTGAGGAATATCTCCATAGTGAATAATCAACATAGCCAAATCAATGATATCTCGACTTACTGTTGAACTATCTGCGCCTCTATCACAATTGGCTAATAATTTTTCTGCAAACATATCATGAATATCTAAAACAGGTACTTTGAGTAAATTATTTAACTCACCATGAATCGGTATTCTGGCTTCAAAAACAATTTCAACTTTAATGGGCGTATTATTTATTTCTAGAAAAGTACGAATGCCATCTCGATCGGCACGAACTTCGCGCAAATGATTTATCGGTGCAGTGAGAATATTACCTAATGATTGCTGAGTAACGCAGTTGCGCAAATATCGGTAACCTTCTTTAGAGGCACATAAAAAATCCACATCAACCGATTCACGATATTCATTTAGCAACAAAGCAATAGCAGTTCCGCCGGCAAAATAACACTCAGCATTCAGTAGTAATTGAGCATCGAATAAACCGAGTAACTGATGGATAGTTTGATGATGCGCTCTTTTAAACATTAAGCAGTCCCTGGCCATAATTGCGCTTAAGATCTTCGATCAATTGTTTTTCAGTATCGCTTAATTGTTGTTGATCTATAAAGCGCCAGTTGCGCTCGTAAAGCGCAAAAGCCTCTTTCTCTTCAAGGCTCAAGGTTGGCGTTAAATACCAAGCAATTAATTTAAGCTGAGGATAGTGGTTTAGATTAATCATAAAGATGTCAGATCGATGCTAAAAAGTTGATTCATAGTACCTTCTGCTTAATGTTGATTTCAAGGACTATTTCTGCATTAGAGTATAGCCCCTACTCCGCCAACGCCGCTAATTGATCGGCTTGGTGTTCGTTAATTAAACTGCGAATCACTTCGTCTAAATGGCCTTCCATAATATCGGGCAGTTGATAGAGAGTCAGATTAATTCGATGGTCAGTCACCCGACCTTGCGGAAAATTATAGGTGCGAATACGTTCGGAGCGATCGCCAGATCCCACCAAAGAACGTCGCTCACTACTTTGCGCTTGTTGTTGCTGCGCTTGGGAATGGGCTAATAAACGGGATTGTAATAAAGACATAGCACGGGCGCGATTTTTATGTTGCGAGCGTTCGTCTTGGCATTCCACCACCAGACCAGAAGGTAAGTGAGTAATGCGAATCGCTGAATCGGTGGTGTTAACGTGTTGTCCACCAGCGCCGGACGAGCGATAGGTATCAACTTTCAAATCGCTTTTATTAATTTC
>CAXNEI010000119.1:0-4978 GCA_964201195.1 Gammaproteobacteria bacterium | reverse complement strand
TACCTCGTACCGTAGCTGCGCAAACAGTCAATCGTTTATGCGGTTCCTCTATGCAAGCTTTGCAAACTGCAGCGCAAAGCATCATGACCAATAATGGTGATGTTTTTATTATTGGTGGTGTAGAGCACATGGGTCACGTGGCCATGGATCACGGTATCGACATTAATCCAGAAGCCTCTAAATATGTAGCGAAAGCTTCTAACATGATGGGCCTAACGGCCGAGATGTTAGGGCGCATGCATGGCATCACTCGTCAACAACAAGACGAATTTGCTTTGCGCTCCCATAAAAAAGCCTGGGAAGCCACGCTTGAAGGTCGTTGGAAAAATGAAATCGTGCCTATCGAAGGTCATGATGCTAAAGGCTTTAAAGTATTGTGCGAAATTGACGAAGTGATTCGTCCAGAAACCAGCATTGAAGGTTTAAGCAGTTTAAAACCGGTATTTGATCCTAAGAGCGGAACAGTAACTGCGGGTTCTTCCTCTGCATTATCCGATGGCGCCTCAGCGATATTGGTGATGTCCGCAGAAAGAGCGCAAGCTATGGGTTTAAAACCACGAGCACGGATTAGAGCCATGGCAGTAGCCGGTTGTGATGCGGCCATTATGGGATACGGCCCTGTGCCTGCTTCACAAAAATGTTTGAAGCGCGCTGGCTTAACCATTAACGATATCGATTTTGTCGAATTAAACGAAGCTTTTGCTGCGCAAAGTTTGCCGGTATTAAAAGATCTGAAATTAATCGACAAAATGGAAGAGAAAGTAAACCTTAACGGTGGCGCTATTGCGTTAGGACATCCTTTAGGTTGTTCCGGTGCGCGTATTACTGGCACCTTGTTAAATATTATGGAAGCGAACCAAGGCACCTTAGGTTTGGCGACCATGTGTATTGGGTTGGGGCAGGGCATTGCGACGATTATCGAAAGGGTTTAGTTCATATTTACCCCCTCTTTGCTAAAGAGGGGGCAGGGGGAGTTTCTTGTAGAATTCAATTTAACTCCCCCTCATTCCCCCCCTTTAAAAAAGAGGGGGATGTTTAAAGTTAGTAATTATTTATGCGTCAATTCACCGACAAAGCCCGAAGCTTCATCACTAATGCCATCGATCGTCGATTGCATCCTGAATCTTTAATCGCTTCTGATCTAACTGCCTACCAAGTTATTCACCAACAAGATTTAGTTTCGCTACGTTATTATCCGCCGTTGACGCAACCACGTATTCAAGTGGAAGATCAAAGTATTCCAGTAGAAGAACACCAACATGCAGTGCCGATTTTATTAGTGCCGCCTTTGGGGGTTTCTGCGTGGATTTTCGATATGCTGCAAGAGCGCAGTTTGGTGCGTTATTTATTAGCGCGCGGTTTTAAAGTTTATCTAGTGGATTGGGGTCAGCCTACACGAGTACACAGTCATGTGACTTTAGATAATTACGCAACTGAGTGGTTGCCTGCAGTATTAACTACTTTGCGTCAACATAGCGATACTCTAGAGGTTTCTTTGCTGGGTTATTGTATGGGCGGATTAATCTCTCTGACTTATGCGAGTTATTTTAAAGATCCACATATTAAAAATATTGTTACTTTAGCCAGCCCCATCGATTTTTATCAAGCGGGTGTTTTAGGTCGTGCAGCTTCTTTGCTGGGAAAACCTTTGCAGTATTTAGGCCGAGCAACTAATCGTTCCCTCTATCATGTGAGCCCGAAAAAATTTCATGTGAGCGGTGCCCATGTATCACGCTATTTTAAATTATTTAATCCCTTGGGCAATATTACTAATTATATAGATTTAGTATTGAATATGGCGGATCGTAGCTATGTCTCTCGACATACCACCATGTCCCGTTGGTTCAATGACATGTTAGATTTTCCCGGCGCGACCATGCAGCATATGTTTGTTAATATTCTTGGCAATCAAATGGTGAAAAAAGGCTATATTAATTTAGGCGATAAAAAAGCAAAATTAAAAAATATTAAAGGTTCGTTATTAGCGATTGCCGGCCGCAGCGATAAATTAGCCACCGCTGATGCTGCAAAAAAATTAGTGGAGTTAGTTGGCTCTACGGATGTGACGTTTAAAATAATGCCTGGTGGTCATGCCGGTGTATTTGCTGGTTCCTCTGCGCCGGAACATACTTGGCGGACTGCAGCGGATTGGTTGGCGGAAAGATCAAATTAATTGGTTTTTGCTAATTTTAAATATTTTCTATGCAATTTTTCCACTTGTTGTTCTAATTCTTCCATCGAACCTAGATTTTCAATCACCTCATCAGCTTTTTCTAACCGCTGCGCGCGTGTCCACTGACTTTGCATAATGGCTTGGATTTGTTCGTGCGAGACTTGGTCTCGTTGTTGAGTGCGTTGAATTTGCACTGCTTCAGGAGTGTCAATAACCAATACACGATGAACATATTTGGCTTGACCGCTTTCTAATAAAAGAGGCGACATTAAAATAATATAGTGGTCTTGTGCTTGACTCAGTTGTTGCTGGATTTCTTGCGCAATTAAGGGATGTAATAAATTTTCTAACCAAATGCGTTGTTCAGAAGAATTAAAAATAACTTCTCGCAATGCCGCCCGATTCAGTTGCCCGTTAGTTTCTATTATATCCTTACCTAAAGGCGCGCCGCTAAAATGCTCGGCGATTTTTTGTAGGGCAGGGCTGTTGGGTTCGACAACGGTTCGTGAGGCTTGGTCGGCATCAATAATAGCAATATTACGCTGTGCGAATAATTCTGCGACGGTGGATTTTCCGCTGCCAATACCGCCGGTGAGTCCGATGATGAGGGGTGTTTTCATTAAGACAAAGTTCTTAAATAAGCCTGCGTAATATCCGATCCCCAAATTAATGCAACAAAACCAGCGCCTGCTAAATAGGGGCCAAAAGGAATCGCATAATTCATATCACGGCCTTTCATTAAAATAATGCTAACACCTACAATAGCGCCAATTAAAGACGAAGCCAAAATAATTAAAGGTAAAGCTTGCCAGCCTAACCACGCACCCAAAGCAGCTAATAATTTAAAATCACCATACCCCATGCCTTCTTTATTGCGGAGTAATTTAAATAACCAATAAACACTCCACAGCACTAAATAGCCTGCAATGGCACCGATCACTGCATCGGAGATGCTAACAAAGACATGATTGAGATTGAATAAAAAACCTAACCACAATAAAGGCAGTGTAATAGAGTCAGGCAGCAGTTTATGATCATAATCAATAACGGTTAAAGCAATTAAGCTCCACACGAAACATAAAGCGGCTGCTGTTTGCCAACTAAAACCAAATTTCCATGCCACGATAAAAGAGAGCAGTGCTGTGCAAGCTTCCACAATAGGATAGCGCGCTGAAATAGTTTTTTTGCATTGACTGCAGCGACCTCGCAGCATCAAATAGCTCAATACAGGAATATTTTCCCAGGCAGTAATGGCATGATTACAGTGGGGGCAATGTGAGCGAGGCACGGCTAAATTATATTTTTCAGGCAGTTCCGGTGGTTGTGGATTTTCCGCTAGATATTCTTTCGACATCTGATACCAATCGCGGGAAAGCAGAAGGGGTAAGCGTGCAATCACTACATTGAGAAAGCTACCGACTAACAAGCTCAGTAATCCGACGCAGGTAAAAAAGAAAGCAGGAGAGGTATGAAAAAGTTCTAGCATTAGATCACGGATCCTAGTTTGAAAATCGGCAAATACATCGCAATAATAAGTCCACCAATTAAAACACCTAACACCGACATGATGATAGGTTCCATTAAACTGGTGAGGCCATCTACCGCATTTTCTACTTCGGTTTCAAAGTGTGCGGCTAATTTATCGAGCATATCATCTAAGGTTCCTGATTCTTCACCCACTGTCACCATTTGAATAGCGAGAGGGGGAAAAATATTGGAATTGCGCATAGCTATTTGCAATTGCTGACCGGCAGAGACGTCATCACGAATCTGAAGAATCGCTTTAATATAAATCACATTATTAGTGGTTCCTGTTAACGAATCGAGTGCGTCGACCAAAGGTACGCCAGCAGCAAAAGTAGTCGATAGGGTGCGAGCAAAACGCGCAATGGTACCTTTATAAATGATATCGCCAATTAACGGTATATTTAATACGAGCTGATCAAGAAAATTGGAGAATCCCTTAGAATTTTGTTTAGCTTGTTGAAAACCTACAGTTATGCCCGCTAAAACAATAATAATGATTAACCAATAATTTTGTAATCCTTCTGACATGCCAATCACTAAGCGAGTAAAGGCAGGAAGTTCTGCGCCAAAACCTTGAAACAACGTTTGAAAAGTGGGTACCACTTTTACCAATAAAATAATCGTTACCACCAATGCAATGAGCATTACCGCAATGGGGTATTTAATAGCTTTTTTTACTTTCGCTTTAATATGTTCAGATTTTTCTCGATAGGTTGCTAGGCGATCTAACATGGTTTCTAGCGAGCCAGATTGTTCTCCGCTACCAATTAAGCTGCAATAGAGGTTGTCAAAATATTCAGGATATTTACGTAGTGCCACCTCAAAACTATTACCACTTTCCACTTCACGCTTGATATTGAGAATCAGCGCACGCAATGCGAGATTTTGTACGCCGTCGGCTACCACTTCAAAGGCTTGAATCAGCGGTATTCCCGCACGAATCATGGTATAGAGTTGGCGAGTAAATAACGCAATATCTAAGGGTTTGATTTTTCCTGAAGGTCGAGCGAAGAGTTTTTTTGCTTCTCTTCTTACCCGAATAATGCGCACGCCTTGTTTGCGCAATTCCGCTTTAGCTAATGCTAAATTTGTGCTTTGTATTGCACCTTTAATGGAATTATTTTTACGATCGGTGCCTTCCCATAAAAAAGTATATTGTTTTTTTAACGGTGTTTTGGGTTTTGGCTTGGGTTTTTTCTTAGGAGGCGGTCGCTTGCCTAGCGGTTTTTTAGGCCGCCCTAACAGCGCATTGAGTGTATCTAGTAGAGTTGCCATACG
>CAXNEI010000118.1:0-4992 GCA_964201195.1 Gammaproteobacteria bacterium | reverse complement strand
GGTTATGTCTATGACCACGACGCGGATGGTGTGCCTGCGATTTTTGATCCTAATGATCAAGATCCTAATATTAGTGGTAACCAAGGCGCTAATAATTTCGGGGGCAATAATAACCCGAATAATGGTGGCCCTAATACCAATGGTCCAGCTAACAACAATGGCGTCAATATTAATTTATTGGCTGAAGGTAGTGCTCGCTCCTTCCAAGTGGTTGTTCCTGGATTCCCTGGGGAAATCAAAGAAGTAACGCTTGCTAGCCAAGATTTAGGTTTTGCTAAACAAGCTATCTTTGGTTGTGCCTTTAGCAGCGGATCTTTCACTTGTACGAAAAAAACAGTGACTGGATTTACGGTGAATGAAGATGCTGTGTCTTCGCAGCAAGCGGCTTACTTATTAACTGCGACAGGTAGCACGGCGACAGCATTAGTACCGCTGAAAAATGTGACCTTCAGCTATACCGTTACCTTCAATCCTGCTAAAGACCCATCCGGTCGTGACGTAACTCGCGTGCCTATGTCTGGCAGTATGGTGGTGGGATTGCCAACAACCGTAGCCGTGCCCAGTGATCTTAAATTTGCAGTGGGTGCCAACGGTGCGGATACCATCGACAATGTCGGTTCTATTGATGTGTCCAGTGCATTGACCATTGCTGCGAGTCCAGTAGCGGATGCACAGGGTTATCAATTAATGATTGCTTGCGCAGGTGAGGCAGGTCAGCCAGATCAAAGCATTAATCGATCTATGCCAGCGGGCCAAGGCAGCCGACCTTCCTTTACGCTCAGCAACTTTGATATTGCTCCGTTGGGTGGTCGCACCTGTAGCGTCAGTATTGTTGCCCAGTTGAAAAATAATGTGATCAGTCGCGTATTGGCTGACAGCGTTGTTTTCAGAAATCCAGGGTTTAGTAGCAATAGTGGAACTGGTGGTGGTGCTAGTTTCTCGAATGAATTAAAGTTTGTGAACAACAATGTGGCTTGTTTTGATGGTAATGCAGTGACTATTAATAGTGGATGTACTGCACCCGCTAAGAAGCTCTTTACCATGGGCGAGAATGGTGTGGTGACAATCGATCCTGCAGTGACTACAGCACGTGCTGAAACCAGCAGAAGTCAGCTAGTCGATGGTCAGATCACCACAGGCGGCACTTTGTGTGTGGATGTTAGTCCAGTGAATCCAACGACTCAGCCTAAGAAAGCACAGTTGGTTGCTGCGGGTAAAACCTGTCCAACCGATATGTCTGCTTTATTGGTAGGCGAGGCTAATCAATTGAGATTTGCTTCTAGCGTGAGTGGTTTGACTCTGTCTAAAGATGGTCAAGCGGCAAACTCTATCTCTACAGCAGCGCCTGGTGGTTATGCCATTCGCGTAGCGGGTAAAGACTGGTTGCAAGTGGGTGTAGAAGCTTTCACTATGGGTAATACAACGAATGTATTCTTGCATGTGAATACAGCGGGAGAGAATCAAAACCTTGATCAAGCACGTCGGCTTACCTTGAAAAATTCGGGTAAATTATTACTGGAATTCAGTAAATCATCCGGTGTTACCCAGCCTTTGAGCTTTGATGTGCGTCAGGTTGAGGCAAGCGGTGCTAAATTGGCTTGGTTTATTTTGCCTAGTGTGACCAGCTTTGTCGGCACGCATAATCTTGATGGCGATACTGCGAATGGCGGCACCGTTGATTTAACCGTGACTGAAGTGACGGGTGGTTGGAGTTTGGTTTTCCAAAATACAGCGACTAAAGTCATTAAGCTGGTGAATGGTACAGCGACCTCAGTGACGGCGGCTGGTGGTACTTATACCGTGCCGTTGAATAAGATAGATGCAGATGTTGTTGGCTTTGATGTTACCGTCAACAACAAAGATTACCATCTGGATATCAGCGGTCTTAAAGGTCAAGTAGCGCCTAAGTTGCAACGGTTCTAAACCGAGACGGCTTCACAATAAATTAATTATTGTGTCACAAAAAAACATACCGGCGAAAGCCGGTATGTTTTTTTTATTTTTCCACAAAAGCCCGTTCAATCACATAATCTGCTGGCGTACCGATATGGGGAGAAATAGTAAAGCCGCGTTCATCTAATAGTTCGCAGCAATCCTTTAACATAGCCGGGCTACCACAAATCATCGCGCGATCTTCAGCAGGATTAAACGGCGGTTGGTCGATATCTGTAAATAATTTTCCGCATTTGACTAAATCAGTGAGTCGACCTTGATGATGATAAGGCTCGCGAGTGACGGTAGGATAATAAATTAATTTTTCCCGCACTTGCTCACCGAAAAATTCATTGTTGGGTAATTCTTCGGTGATAAATTGGTGATAAGCCAATTCATTCACATAGCGCACGCCGTGAATCAAAATAATTTTTTCGTAAGCCTCATAGACTTCTGGATCTTGAATAAGACTGATGAAAGGCGCAAGACCCGTACCGGTAGATAATAAATAGAGGCGCTTGCCAGGTAATAAATCGCGCAACACCAGAGTGCCCGTGGGCTTGCTGCTCACAATCAAATCATCGCCGACTTGTAAATGTTGTAGGCGTGATGTCAGTGGGCCGTTCTGCACCTTGATGCTGAAGAATTCTAAATGCTCTTCATAGTTGGGGCTGGCAATACTGTAGGCGCGAATCAGTGGTTTATTGTTGACTTCAAGGCCAATCATCACAAACTGACCGTTGATAAAACGTAGGTCAGCGCTGCGTGTAGTCTTGAAACTAAACAGCGTGTCGTTCCAGTGATGGACGCTTAATACTTTTTCGGTCTTCAGCTTACTCATTAATTTTCCCCAGAGCGGTCAATATCGCGGGTCAGCATTCTATCAACTGTTACTGCTCTCTCGCAATCGCTCGATAGCCAATGTCGGTTCGGCAAAAGGCCTTATCCCAATGAACATTCTTCACCATGGCATAAGCGCTCTGCTGGGCAACCGAGACAGTTTCGCCTAACGCAGTGACGCAGAGTACGCGACCACCATTGGTAACTACTTGGTTGTTCTCCAATCGAGTGCCAGCGTGGAAAACTTTGACGTCTGCGGTGTGCGTCTCTAATCCGCTGATCACATCGCCTTTTTTATAGTTATCCGGATACCCGCCAGCTGCCATCACTACGCCAAGTGCTGCGCGTGAATCCCACTGCACCGGATACTCTCGAGTTAATTCATGTCGACAAGCTTTCAAGCACAATTCAGCAAAATCCGACTGCAGGCGCATCATAATCGGCTGAGTTTCTGGATCGCCGAAGCGACAGTTATATTCCAATACTTTCGGTTCGCCGGCAGGAGAAATCATCACGCCGGCATATAAAAATCCGGTGTAACTAACGCCGTCTTTAATCAGACCTTGCAATGTTGGCTCGATCACTTCGCGCATAATTCTGTCATGCATGGCAGGCGTAACGACAGGAGCGGGAGAGTAAGCGCCCATGCCGCCGGTGTTGGGGCCGAGATCGCCATTGTCGCGGGCTTTGTGATCCTGCGAGCTCGCCATAGGAATCACCACGTCGCCATCCACCAAACAGATAAAGCTGGCTTCCTCGCCAGTGAGAAACTCCTCAATTACTACGCGATGACCGGCATCACCAAATTGATTGCCTTCCAGCATGGAAATTAAGGTCTGCTCAGCTTCCAATAGAGTTTGCGCAATGACCACGCCTTTGCCCGCCGCTAAGCCATCCGCCTTAATCACGATGGGTAAAGATTGCGATTTAATATAATTCAGCGCTGCGGTTTTGTCGGAGAAAGTAGAATAAGCAGCGGTGGGGATTTTATGGCGAGCAAGAAAATCTTTCGCGAAGGCTTTGCTGGATTCCAATTGCGCGGCGATTTTTGTCGGGCCGAAACAAGCAAGACCTGCCGCAGTAAATGCATCAGTAATGCCTGCTGCTAAAGCGGCCTCTGGGCCGACAACCGTTAATTCTATTTTGCGGGTTTTGGCAAAATCCAACAGAGCAGGAATATCCGTGACGCTGATATTCACATTTTCTACGTTGGCTTCCCGCGCTGTGCCAGCGTTGCCGGGTGCTACATAAATTTTGTCTGCTAAGGGAGATTGCGCGAGTTTCCAAGCGAAGGCGTGTTCGCGGCCGCCGTTGCCGATGACAAGAATATGCATGTGTTAGGATCCATCTTAGCTAATTAAATAGGGTTCGCTATCCTAATGGCTTGTGGTGGGTCTGTCATCCTTTGGGGTGGGGAATTTTTGTGAATACTGGTGCTGGACAGAATGGGTGGATTATGATTAAACTAATCAAAATGATCAATTTAATCAGTTTGAAAGGTATCTTTTATGGAAGATCTCAATGCTAGCGATGCCAAAAGAGAATTTGGCCACTTGTTATTAAAGGTGCAGGTTGAGCCTGTGGGCGTACGCAAAAATGGTAAATTGGTCGCCGTGGTAATTTCTCCTACCGATTATCAAGAATTCGAGACATTGCGTGAAGAAAAATTAAGAGCTGCTATTCAAGACGGACTTGCAGACGTTAAGGCAGGAAGATTAGTTGATGGCAAAACATTAATTAAACAGTTGCACGCGCGGCTTGCCTGATGGCTACTTTTCATTTTGCTCAGCGGGCACAACAAGATTTAGAAAATATTCTCGATTACACGCTGGAGCAATGGGGAAAGCGACAGGCAGTGCGCTATTTAGAGGCGCTTAATGAAAGTGTTCAGCTGTTGGCGAATAATCCTAAGCTTGGTATGCCACGAGAAAATCTAGCGCCGGGCTTGCTTAGTTTCCCTTATAAAAGCCACATTATTTATTATTGCAAAGCGAAGCGAGATATTATTGTTGTTCGTGTTTTACATGCGAGTATGGATTCTGTGAGGCATTTTAATTAATTGCAGTCGGATTGGTTGTGTTTTTGTAGGGGCGCAATTTGCCGCAGAGCGGCTATTGATGGTAGGCAGGTCGTTTACGGCCTGCAAAATAAAAAAGCCCTGCGGGGGTATTAATTCTCAATGCCTAAAATGCCTGACCCCAGTAAACAGCATCGCCATAT
>CAXNEI010000117.1:0-5015 GCA_964201195.1 Gammaproteobacteria bacterium | reverse complement strand
CTGCTTGCTGCGCCCGACTTTCCTGCGCGGCATCCTTGATCGGTTATGTTTTTATTGGGCGCAGCAAGCAGCGCCCCTACAGAAGAAATTGCAATCAACAGGTTTGCAGCGCCACCGTCTTTTGAAAGAGGGGCTAGGGGGAGTTTTATGCGTGCATTAATTCAACGCGTTCGTTGGGCGCAAGTCGATGTAGAAAATGAAACTATTGCGCGCATTGAGCAAGGCATTTTGGCTTTCGTTGCGGTACAGCGTGGTGATACCGCAGCGCAAGCGCAACGACTAGCGCAGAAAGTTTTGGGCTATCGCATTTTTTCCGACGATGAAGGAAAGATGAACTTAAGTGTTCATCAGGTGCAAGGTTCTGTGTTGGCGGTTTCTCAATTTACTTTGTCAGCGGATACCCAAGCGGGAACTCGTCCGAGCTTTTTGCCTGCTGCGCCACCGGAACTTGCCCTTGAATTGTATGAACACTTTGTTGCTGTATTAAAGCAATATCCTAGCCCAGTAGAAACCGGACAGTTCGGCGCTGATATGCAGGTGAGCTTGTGTAATGATGGGCCGGTAACATTTTTGTTGGAAGCTTAATACAACACTCTCGCCTTAATCGTTCCATTCACCGTCTGCAAAGCTTGCAGTGCGCGTTCGCTATACTCCGCATTCACATCAATGACTACATAACCAATTTCTTCGTGGGTTTGCAAATATTGCGCAGCGATGTTGATTTGATTATCGGAAAATACCCGGTTAATTTCCGACATCACGCCAGGAATATTTTGGTGAATGTGCAATAACCTGTGTCCGCTTTCATAAGTAGGTAAAGCCACTTCAGGAAAATTCACTGCAGATAAAGTCGAACCATTATCGCTGTAGCGAATAAATTTCTCCGCCACTTCGGTGCCGATATTTTCCTGTGCTTCCACTGTGCTGCCGCCAACGTGCGGTGTCAGAATCACATTATCGAATTCACGTAAGGGCGAAATAAATTCATCATCGTTAGATTTCGGCTCTTTCGGAAATACGTCAATCGCTGCGCCCAATAAATGTTTGCTGTGCAGTGCTTGAGTCAATGCATCAATGTCTACCACTGTACCGCGCGCCGCGTTAATTAATACACTACCGCGTTTCATCTGGGCTAATTGCTCAGCACCAATCATATTTTGAGTGGCGCCCGTTTCTGGCACATGCAAAGTTACTACATCGCTAATAGCAAGGAGTACTTCTAAGTTATGAATTTGTTCTGCATTACCGAGGGGTAATTTAGTGACCACATCATAGAATTTTACTCGCATGCCGAGGCCTTCAGCTAACACGCTTAATTGCGAGCCAATACTGCCGTAACCAATGATGCCTAAGGTTTTACCACGAATTTCGTAAGAATCACTGGCTGATTTTAACCAGCCGCCGCGATGCGCTAACGCATTTTTTTCTGGAATGCCGCGCATTAATAAAATTGCTTCAGCTAACACTAATTCAGCTACGCTGCGGGTATTAGAGTAGGGCGCATTAAATACGGGGATACCCTTCACGGCAGCAGCCTTAAGATCCACTTGGTTAGTGCCGATACAAAAGCAACCCACTGCCATTAATTTATGGGCTTGCTCAAATACCGCTTGCGTGAGTTGAGTTCTCGAACGAATGCCGACAAAATGCGCGTCGGCCACTTTTTCTGCCAGCTCATCGCCCGCTAATGCGGTCTTAATATAGTCAATATTGCTGTAGCCATAGGCTTTGAATTGATCTACCGCGGAAGTGTGAACACCTTCCAACAGAAGAATGCGAATTTTGTCTTTGCTGAGTGATACTTTGGCCATGATGCACCTCACATAAAAAGGGGCGGGCATGATACCATAGCTGCCTCTTAAGCACAGGAGTTGTTTGTCAAAATGAGTCGCGTTAATTCTACAATTATCATCGAGCGATTGAAGGCCCTCTTTTCAGAGAAAGAGCCTGAAAATCGTCTACTCACCGATGAGGCGAATTTAAAACATTATGGGTCTGACTGGAGTCGATTCGCCGACCCTGCGGCCTTAGCTATAGCCTTGCCCGCTAGCATTGAGCAAGTGCAGGCCATAGTGAAATTGGCCAACGAGTTAAATTTTGCTTTAGTGCCTTCCGGTGGTCGTACCGGATTAAGCGGCGGTGCATTGGCAGCGCAAGGTGAAGTAGTGGTGGCTTTTGATGCGATGAATAAAATTCTCGATTTTAATGCAGCGGATAGCACAGTCATTTGCCAAGCTGGTGTGGTGACGCAACAACTCCAAAATTTTGCTGAACAGAACAATTTATTTTATCCGGTAGATTTTGCTTCCAGTGGTTCCAGTCAAATCGGCGGCAATATTGCGACCAATGCCGGCGGTATTAAAGTGATTCGTTATGGTCTCACCCGTGACTGGGTGCGTGGTTTAAAAGTAGTGACAGGCGCTGGTGAAATACTAGAGTTGAATAATGGCTTAATTAAAAATGCCACCGGTTATGATTTCCGTCATTTGTTTATTGGTTCCGAAGGCACTTTAGGTTTTATTGTCGAAGCCACCATGGAATTATGTCCGCAGCCAAAAAATTTATCGGTGTTGGTATTGGGTGTGGCTGAATTAACTGACTTGATGAAAATATTACAGCATTTCCAATCCGTGATTCCGCTCACTGCATTTGAATTCTTTTCACATCAAGCCATGCAGCAAGTATTACAACACAGCGATGTGAGCGCACCTTTTGCCGATGCAGCGCCTTTCTATGCTTTGTTAGAGTTTGAGCTCAGCAGTGAAGCCTTAGAGCAGGCAGTAATGGATGCTTTTGAATATTGCGTTGAACAAGGCTGGGCTGTTGATGGTGTGCAAAGCCAAAGTCTTGCGCAATTAAAATCTTTGTGGCGCTTGCGTGAAGGCATTAGTGAATCTATTGCCGTGCGAACACCCTATAAAAACGATATTTCTGTGTTGGTCAGTCAGGTGCCGGATTTTCTTAATCAGGTGCAAGCAGTAGTGACTCAGCATTATCCGGATTTTGAATTAATTTGGTTTGGCCATATTGGCGACGGTAATTTACATCTCAATATTTTAAAGCCAGCTCACTTAGAGAAAGCCGAATTTTTTGCACAATGTAAAAAAGTTAGTGCCTGGGTATTTGAAATCGTGCAACAATTTCATGGCAGTATTTCTGCAGAGCACGGCGTGGGTTTATTGAAAAAACATGCCTTGCATTATTCGCGTAGTGCAGCTGAAATTGAATTAATGAGGCAAGTGAAAAAAGTGTTTGATCCGAATGGCGTGATGAATCCGGGTAAAGTATTTGATGTATAAATTAAATCTGGGGAATTTTTTTGGAGCGATTTTAGACACAAGGATGTGTCTTGATGGGCCATGGATGGCCCATTCATCGCGGAGAAAATGTTCCCCAGGTTTGTTTGTTTAAGTGGCAAGTTTATGAAAGTAGTCTGTGTTGGTCGAAACTATGCGGAACACGCGAAGGAATTAAATAATCCCATTCCAAGTGAGCCGCTATTATTTATTAAGCCAGAAACTTCTGTGGTTGCTTTAGAGCCAGGTTTTTATTTGCCACAGAATCGTGGTGACTGTCAGCATGAAGCGGAAATTGCTTTGTTGATAGGTGAGAGATTAACGCAAGCTGATGAAGCGCATACTTGGTCGGCTGTGTCGGGTGTAGGCGTAGCATTAGATTTAACGTTGCGTGATCTGCAAAATCAATTAAAAGCCCAGGGCGCGCCCTGGGAAAAAGCCAAAGGGTTTGATGGTGCTTGTCCGGTATCTGCGTTTATTCCACAAGTGCAAATTACCCACCCAGAGACGTTGGCGATTGAATTAACTGTGAATGGTCAAGTGCGCCAGCGCGGCCATGTCAGTCAAATGTTAGTTTCTATGTCGAAATTATTAGCTATCATTAGTCAATATTTTACTTTAGAGCCAGGTGATATAGTGCTCACTGGTACACCGGCAGGTGTTGCAGCTTTATGTCCAGATGATCAATTAGCTATGCGGTTGTATCATCAGGATCAAATAGTGTTAGAGGGTAGCGCCCAAGTTTTACGTAACGATTAGGAGTCAGTCATGTATCGAATGAATCATATTTTGGTGAAAAAAGTGTTGGTTGCTTTGAGTTTGGTTTTTACAACCATGCTATTTCATTCTGCTTGGGCTGCAGCGAATACATCGAGCGCTTCGGCAAAAAGTGATCCGCAGCAGTTAATTCAAGCGGTGAGTTCACAGTTGCTGAAACGCGTCAGTGCTGCACCGAAAAAATCTGCGCCGGCTGATTTCTATTTTAAATTGGTGGAAGAAATTGTTGCCCCCTACGTGGATTTTGATTTGATTGCTAAGCGAGTCATGGCGCGTGCCTATGTTTCTGCAAGTGCTGAGCAGCGGCAGAACTTCACAAAAACTTTTCGCAACACCTTGTTAAATACTTATTCAAAAGCCATTGCTAATTATGGCGATCAAAAAATAGTAATGCTGCCTTTTTCTGGTGTTCAATCACAGGGGCTGCGTGAACGCGCTACGGTGAAAATGCAAATTAATGCAAAAACCGGAGAAGTGATTCCTATTACTTATGCCTTGTATAAAAATGATCAAGGTTTGTGGAAATTAGAAAATATTATTATTAATGGTGTCAATTTGGGTTTGACTTTCCGTAATCAATTTCAAGAAGCCTTAAGAGATAACCAGGGCGATTTAAATAAAGCAACCATGAGTTGGCAACAAATGGCAAGCAGTAATGGGAGCAGTAAATGATTGATAGCGATGTGTTAAAAAGTCTTATTGTTACTGCTATTACTGATGCGGATCTAGAGATACAAATTTCTGGTAATCACTGTCAGTTAAAAGTTATTTCAGCAGATTTTTCCGGACTGAATTCATTGAAGCGTCAACAGAAAGTGTATGCTTGTCTGCATGAATTAATTGCTGACGGTACGGTGCATGCGGTAAATATGAATTTATATACGCCAGAAGAGTGGCAGCAAGCGAAGAAATTCTTGTCGTAGGGGCACGGCATGCCGTGCC
>CAXNEI010000116.1:0-5024 GCA_964201195.1 Gammaproteobacteria bacterium | reverse complement strand
CCAAAAGACTGCATCACCCCTTTAGGTATGCCCGTGGTACCCGAGGTATAAATAATCGTCGCCAGATTTTCTGCTACACAAGAGGAATTCTCTGTCATCGGCTCATGGCGTTTAATTAGATCTTCCCAAGTAGGAAAATCATTTTCTGGACTTAGGGGGAAAGAAACGCAGGGTAAACCAGCAGGCACGCCCAACTGCATTGCAGACCAACCATCTAACTTACCAACAAATAATAATTGCGATTCACTATGCAACAGAATTTGATTCACTGTCTCAGCAGTTAGGGTCGGATACAACGGCACAGAAACATATCCAGCCATCCAAATCGCTAAATCGGTCATCACCCAGTGCGCACAATTTTTAGACAACAATGCGATACGACTACCTGGCGCAAAATTAAGCGACTTTAAATAGGCCGCTATCCGACGCACTTCATCCCCTGCTCGCTGCCAACTGTATTCTTCAATTTTTCCATCACCCATAGGCTGACTCATATAGAGTTTATGGGGAGTCGTTTTTTCCCAATGATAGAAATGTTCAAGCAGAGAGGCAGCAGGGAGATTGGAGGTTGCAGTCATAGTTTTTCCCGATAGTTAAGAGGTCACATCAATGAGACAAGAATCCATTCTTTGCTAAAAGGCGGCGATTATACATCCTTTGAGCCCATAGCTCACCCCCTAAAAATCACACACCCCGCTATGAAAAAGCACGCGGCGACTTCACCCAAAGCAATTCAGCTGTGCCAGATGAAAAAACATCCAATTCTAAACAAGCAACATAGGCTGTGCCCATCGCAATACTGGGATTATCTTTATGCCATACCAACTGACTGATTAGTTGACTGATTAATGGCTGATGACTGATGAGAATTAACGATGTGCTGGCATCGTAGGGGTGCAAAGCAGCTAACGCTTCTGCAGGAGAATGTCTCGGCGTCACGCCATCAATCGTGAGAAAAGACGATGGCGAAAAACCCAACACATTCACAATTTCTTCCGCTGTTTCCTGCGCTCGACGATAAGGACTCACCAAAATTTTAGGTATTGCTCCCGCCAAATCTTGTTTAAGATGCTGCCCTGCGGCATGCGCCTCTCGTTTGCCTTCAGCTGTTAGTGCGCGCTGACTATCTCGTGTTTCAGTATTTTCGCCGGCAGTTAATAACTCGGCTTGTCCATGACGAACAATATAGAGCTTCATGACTTTCTTTACCTTAGAGTAGAGCTAAAAAAATAGGTGTTCTAAACGATGGGCGAGACTATGATTTTTGAAAAATCTTTGCAAGCTTCTTGTCATACATTGAGCCACTATGATTAATTCTGCAGACCTCATTATCCAAATCGATGCCTTGCTGCCACAAACTCAATGCGGTCAATGTGGATATCCAGGTTGTCGCCCTTATGCCGAAGCGATTACTCAAGGTACACCGATTAATCAATGTCCT
Source organism: Gammaproteobacteria bacterium (assembly GCA_964201195.1). Lineage (GTDB taxonomy): Bacteria > Pseudomonadota > Gammaproteobacteria > Pseudomonadales > JAHFSE01 > JAHFSE01. Next base: position 3,583 of record CAXNEI010000116.1, on the reverse strand, counting down.
CCGGGCGGAAATCGCACCATTGAAAAGCTGGCGCACTTACTAAAGCGTGAAATAATTCCGCTTAACCCTGCCCATGGTGAAATTTCTGAAACACGAAAAGTCGCTACTATCCGTGAAGCGGAATGTATCGGCTGCACAAAATGCATTCAAGCTTGTCCTGTCGATGCCATTCTCGGTGCCGCAAAAAAAATGCATACGGTTATTACGGATGAATGCACCGGCTGTGATTTATGCGTAGAACCTTGCCCGGTAGATTGTATTGATATGCTGCCGGTTCCCGCGGATCCACCCGAACAAGTAGAAGCTGCTACGCTCACTCGCGCTAATTATTGGCGAAAACGTTTTCAATTTCATAATCAGCGAATAGAAAAGGAATCTCAGGAAAAACAACAACGCACTCAAACAACAGCGTTAAAATTATTACCTACCACCACTCCCTCTACACCGGAGCGATTATTACAACAAGCAAAAAGCGCTTATGTCACCGCACTAAAACAATGGAAAGATGTGGAGCAAGCACTGCAATATGTGATGAAACGCACAACTAACACAGTCGATGAACAGATGCAAATTGTCCAGTACCAAGCGCAAGTAGAAGAATTAAAACGAATAGCAGAATTGGCTAAACAAGCATTAGATGCGGAAAAAATAAAATTTCTCAGCAAGCCTTTGCAGGAGTAAAGATGACACCGAAAAAACGCCAAGCTATTTTTGCGCGCTTTCGTGAACATAACGCAAAACCTACTACAGAATTGCATTATCAATCGAATTTCGAATTATTAATTGCGGTGATGCTCTCAGCGCAAGCCACCGACGTGAGCGTCAATAAAGCCACTGTGCATTTATTCCCTGCAGCGAATACACCAGAGGATTTTTTAAAACTCGGTGTAGAAGGCTTAAAACCTTATATTAAATCCATTGGACTATTTAATACCAAAGCAGAAAATATTATTAAAACCTGTCGCATCCTGGTAGAACAACATCATTCCCAAGTACCCAATACCCGAGAAGCCTTGGAAGCTTTACCTGGCGTGGGTCGCAAGACGGCCAATGTTATGTTAAACACCGCTTTTGGTCAGCCGACCATGGCAGTCGACACGCATATTTTTCGCGTTGCTAATCGAATTGGTTTAGCACCAGGGAAAAATGTACTGGAAGTAGAAAAGCATTTATTAAAAGTCATTCCGGAAGAATTTTTAATGGATGCGCACCATTGGTTAATTCTGCATGGCAGATATACCTGTGTGGCGCGCAAACCTAAGTGCGGTGAGTGTGTGATTGCAGATTTATGTGAATATATTGCGTGAGTTATCTGACAAAGTAATCCGTTCACCCTGAGCCTGTCGAAGGGTCCGCCATATTGAAAGACAGGCTTCGACAAGCTCAGCCCGAACGGATTCTCCTTTATTTAAACAACCACTGCGCTTCCCTGAATCCAATGCACACCCAATTGTTTAGCAAAAGCTAACTGCTCCGGGCTATCGACGCCTTCCAGCCATATCTTCAGCCCTAAATCATTGGCCAGCGCAACTAAATGCGTTAATACCATACGATCTTTTGCTGAAGAAGCATCCTGCTCCAACCAAACTGAGGATAACTTTAAAAAATGAATCGGCAGCTTTCGGATTAATTCGAGAGAACCATAACCACGACCAAAATCTGCTAGCGCTAATTCAATGCCTAACTGATGTAATTCCACCAATAAAGTTTGACAATCTTGCTTACGATTTAATGCAATGGTTTCGCTCAATTCGATAATGAGCTGTTTAGGCTCTAAACCAAACTGCGTCAATTGCTGCTGTAGAAAATGCATAAATCCTGGCGCCATTAAATGGCTAGGATGCACCGTTAAAATCACCCGTGAAGTTTGATTTTTTAACTGAGATAATCGCCCTAGCGCTTCGGTCATCATCCACCGACTAATCGGCAATAATAAACCGGAGTTTTCTGCATCATTGGCAAATTGCGCAAACGCCAATGTACCGCGTTTAGGATGTTGCCAAATCAATTGCGCTTGTTGCGCACAAAGGCTTTCTGTTTGTAGATCAAAAATCGGCGTAATACGCGCCATTAATTGCCCACGATCAATCGCATGATGCAAATCCTGCAATAGCATCATCCGCTCGACAATCATTTTATTCATATCAGCGGTAAAATATTGATAACTGCTGCGGCCTAATAATTTAGCTCTTTCTGCAGCAATATCCGCATTTTTCATCAAGGATAAAACATCGCCGCCACAGCTGGGATAAATAGCCACACCAATACTGGCGCTGACAAATAATTCATGACCATTTAATAAAAAGGGTTCTTTTAAACAATCGAGCACTTTATCTGCAGCCATGCCAGCAAAAGCAGGATGCTCTATTTCTGAAAGTAAAATAGTAAATTGATCGCCATCCAAACGAGCCATGGGATCTTGCTTGCGAAAACGATCGCGCAATCGTTTACCCACCGATTGCAGCAATCGATCACCCATGTCATAACCTAAGCTTTCATTAATGTTTCTAAAGTGATCTAAGTTAATATGCAAAATCGCCAGTTTTTTACTGCGTTTTTTTGCTTGCTCAATGGCTTGTTCCAAGGATTCAACAAATCGCACTCGCGTCGGTAACTGAGTTAAATAATCGATACGATTTAAATGAGATAAAGACTTTTCTCGCTCCCGCGGTTTTTGCAATTCACGAAAAGCTAACACCCAACGAATATCGGATAAACCACCGCCGGCAGGTAAAACGGCAAATCTCACCGTGATGGTACTGCCATCGGCACACCATAATTGTGCGCGCTCAATTTGCAACAAGGTATTCTGCTGACAGGCTTTGGTAATCGGATGTTTGGTCCAACGAGATTCCACAAAACGACAAGGCTCAGAAAATAGAGACTCCACATAAACATCAACTAATTGGGTAACGGGAATTTTTAATAAGCGTGCGGCAGAAGCATTAGCAAAACGAATATGGCCTTCTACATCAATCCCTAAAACTCCCTCTTCCATCGTTTCTAATAATTGATCGTTGCTTTGGCTCACATTTTTAATGAGGACTCGATAGCGATCGATGGCCAAATAAATTTTCAGCTTAGCTAACAAAGTCTGTGGATCGATGGGCTTGCTCAGACAATCCACCACATAAAGCAAACTGTGATGAAGATTTTGTTTTTGGCCGGCTAAATGCGGCGTCATTAATAACACAGGAATATGTTGTAGTGCTGGATTGGCTTGCATGGCATTAATGACTTGATAGCCATCCATGCCAGGCATATCGGCGTCCAAAATCACTGCTGCAGGAATGGTTTCCGCCATCAATTGTAAAGCCGACTCGCCGCTTTTTGCTTGTAATAAAGTAACAGGAGAATCGCCTAATAATTGCTCGAGAAATTGTAGATTATCTGGTTGGTCATCGACCACCAAAAGCGTCTGAATAGAGTGAGCATCTGACATGAAGGGGAAATCCTTAAGCTAGCTGAAGAGTGAGTCTCTTCAGTATAGGCAGAAGGATTTCCGATGGATAGCTCTAGCCTTATCCAATATGAAGTGAGTCTAAAGGAAGGGGTGTGATTCCAATATGAAGTGAGTCTAAAC
>CAXNEI010000115.1:0-5027 GCA_964201195.1 Gammaproteobacteria bacterium | reverse complement strand
GATTACCGCTTTATGTGTAACGGCAGAGCGGGCGATGAATCGTCATTTAGAAGGCGGTTGTCAGGTGCCTATCGCCGGCTATGCGGTATTAGAGCAGGGCCATTTATATTTGCGCGGTTTAGTGGGTGCGGTTAATGGCAGCGTTCTGTTGCGGGCAGAGCATCGTATTACCTTATCTCCAGACCGATTAATTGCTGCTGAGCAAACAGAACAATTAGGATTTTTAGTGGCTAACAAGTTGCTCGATCAGGGCGCAGGAAAATTATTGGGCATGCTATGAAAGCATTATTGACTGGCATCACTGCGCTTGTCACTCGGCCTCAACCGGGTAATGCAGAATTATGCGATCGTATTACGGCGGCTGGTGGTAAAGCCCTGGCTTGGCCCGCAATAGAAGTGAGTCCTTTGCCTTTATCTGTTAGTTCTCAGCAGGCTCTCAAACAGTTGACAGAATATACCGGGGTTATTTTTGTTAGTGTGAATGCAGTCACCTACGGGATAAACTACTTATTGAGTGCAGCTAATGCGTCCACTTCACTGCAGTGGTTAGCGGTGGGCAAGACCACTGCGCAGGCGTTGCATAAGCAAGGCATTATTGCGGAATATCCTCGGCAAACTGCAAGCAGTGAAGCTTTATTAGCTTTGCCGCAATTGCGTTCCGGGCAAGGTCAGCGATGGTTAATCGTGCGAGGGGAAAGTGGCCGTGAACTGCTGGCAGAAACCTTAAGGAGCAGAGGCGCACAAGTAGATTATTTGGCAGCCTATCAAACCAGTTCCATGCCTTTTCCAGCAATATCGCCGCGGAGTTTTTTACGCCATCATTCAGTAACCGTTATTATTTTTACTAGTATGGCGTTAATTGAAGTTTTTCTGCGTTATTGGGATGGCTCTGCCGCTGAATTATTTCAGTTGCCCATAGTGGTTGTTAGTGAGCGAATGCAACGTGAAGCAACTGCTTTAGGTTTTGGTAAAATATATCTGGCAACCAGCGCTTATCCTGAGCATATACTGAGTTGTCTACAACAATTACGGCCGATTATTTTATAGGACTGCCCCATGAGTGATGCGCCCATCTCCGTCGAGAGTGATCTTGCACCTAATCTTGCATTTAAAGAGGGAGCGCCTAAAAAAAACAAATGGAATATCCTTGCTTGGATTCGTACCTTTTTCATTGCTGTGTTATGCCTCGGTTTAGGGGGTGCAGGTTATTGGGGTTGGCAAACGGTGCGCAATGCGCAAGCGCAACTGGATCAAAATCAATATGACATTCAACAAGTGCGTCGACAATTAGACGATCAATCAGAGCCTTTAACGCAATTACTTGATCAAGTAAATGGAATGAAAAAAAGTTCGGAAGAACAACAAATCAGTCAACGCTTACTCGAAGAACAACAACAGGATACTCATAGTAAACTAGAGGATCTTGCCGAGCGTTTTAATCAATTTACCATCACGGAAAAAACCGATTGGCTCATTGCTGAAATAGAAAGTTTACTCAAACTGGCGGATCAACATTTAGAGCTTAGCTATGACGTAGGTAGCGCTATGCGTTTACTCGATCGTAGCGCTGAATTATCCCAATCGATTAATGAAGTCGGTGCGTTAGAAGTGCGGCAAGCCATGCTGAATGACAAGCATTTACTGGCTAGTGTAGGGCAAGTAGATGTAGAAGGTATTTTTCTAGAATTGGGCGCATTGGCCGATCAAGTGCCGCGTCTGGGCGTACCCACACAATTAGCGCATAACATCGCTGCACAGAACTTGTTAGTTGTACCGCAAGCATCCGTAGCAGCGGGAGCGCCTAATTGGCAAGCGCGCTTAAGTAATATGTGGACACAGCTGATGACTTTATTCAGCCAGCATTTAGTTCGCGTACGAAAACTCGATGAACCTATTAAGCCATTATTGCCACCCGATCAACGCATGTATTTAGATCAAAATTTAATTTTATTATTAGAGCAAGCACAACTGGCGGCATTAAGACATGAAGGGCGTAATTACTCTTTGAGCTTAGCGCAAGCCCAGCATTGGGTAGAGCGATATTTTGATGCAGGTCAATCCGCTACTCAGAATATGCTAGTAACTTTAAAAAAGTTGCAAGCAATCAATATTCATCCCGTGGTGCCGAAATTAAATGCCTCAATGAATGCGTTAGAATCTTTTAAGCGAGTTTGGCTCGACACCAAAAAGCAGCGACAACTGCAAAGTGAACGTATGCGAGTCAACCAACAAAAAACCGCTCCCTCATTGGATGGAGTTGCGCAATGAAGCTAAGAATATATTTTGCGGGTTTATTATTACTGACATTATTTCTTGCTTGGGTGGGCGAACAATTTATTCGCGATCCTGGTTATGTTTTAATAAATTATGCCGGTTACGTGATAGAAACCAGTGTATGGTTGCCTATCGTGTTGATGGTATTGGGTTCAGGAGTGATTATTTTACTCTGGGAAATCAGTCAACGTCTGCTTAGCTCACCGGCTGGATTTCGTCGTTGGTGGATTGGTCGGGGCGTGAAATCAACGCACAAGAAAACTTTATTAAGTCTGATTGAATTAACCGAACAATTAACGCAAGCACCCTTGCAGCTCAATCAACAACAGCAGGAAAAATGTCAGGCTAGCTTGCAACGCTTACAAACAATCGCGCCACACAATAAACAGATAATAAAATTACTCGCACAAATTCAGCAAAGAATAGAAAATTAATTTTTTATAAAAAATACCCTTTTTTGCCGCATAAAATTCCCTCCCCTGCCAAAGAGAGGGCTAGGGTGGGGTTTATAAAAAAATCCAACCAGAATGATTCGTTCGCCCTGAGCTTGTCGAAGGGTTGACTCATTAAGAATGGGCTTCGACAAGCTCAGCCCGAACGGATCTTATTAATTACACAGCAACCTTCCTCTTGGCAGGGCGAGACTTTAAAAACCCTCAGTCAATGAACGCTTCACCCTACAAAAACAGCCATTTTATGCATATAAGAATAACTTGCTAGAAAAGTGGCTCAAGACTATTGCGTCAAATCTCAGCCAGCAGTACTATCGCCAAACTTAAAAATTGATTATTGGCTCACTCAAGAACTTCCCAGATTACTTAGCGAGAAAATGAATGAACGACTTAAACAAGCAGGGCGCAATTTGGTTTCCTATTTTTTCAAGGGAAGCTGCTTTTTGGATAGCGGGCATCTTTGCACTATTTATTTCTGGATTGGTTATTTTTCTGCCACCCGTAGCAACTAGTGCGCAAGCAGAAAGATGGTTTAACTTTATGATTGCTATTCCAGATGTGGCTTATAGAGTCTCTTTGTCTGAAATTCCCTTCACTCTAGCAATTTCTTATGGTTTTGTTTTAATTTTGGCCCCGTTGCTAGCGTGTATTTTTTGTTGCACAAAGCTTAATATTTCTCGATCGCTACCTCAGCTCAAAAAGAAAAAAGCATCCTATAGAGTTCTTATGACAATCAGTTTTTTTCTTCTTATGATAATACCTTATTTTGTACCAGTAACAATTGCTCCAGGCCATCTTGGGTACAGAAATTTAATTGCTATTTCAAATAATCGATTTTGGTTGTTTTTTTTCTCTAATATAGCGGTTCTAGGCTTTGCTTGTTTTTGGTTCGGCATAGTAATTGAGATTAAAAATTTTATTAGTTATTTAATGGGAGATCGACATGGAAGCAATCACGCTTGATATAAAAACATTTCAAGAGCTATCAGAAAAACTACAACAACATGCCGAAGAATTTTGGGGCGCGGTAACGGCTGCTATAGATACTTCTTACAGCTGGATAAAAGATGCTGCTACAGCGTCTGCTGCACAATATGAAACTTTGGGTCGGCAAATGACTGATTTAGCTTCTGACTATGCCCAAGGTTTAAAAAATTTAGCTGACGGGTTTGGTAATTCAGCGGAACGGAATGCGATTAATGAGATTGCAGCGCAGCTTAATCAAGGTATCGATAATATTCGCCAAACTGGCATCGAAGCCTATAAATCTTATGGTGAAACTCTTTCTAAGGCTTCAGCTGCAGCAACAAAAGCCACTGCAGCTGAAGTAGGTGGTGCAGCATGGGATGGGTTTAATTTATCAAAAGCTATTTCTGAAGCGTTTAAAACCGGCAATTGGGATAAGGTTGGTGGTGTTGCTGCGAGTATAGGCGCTGCTGCAATAGGTGGAGAATATGGCGCCGTCCTTGGCGCTGGCCTTGTTAGTTTTTTCACTTTAGCTGGAATGCCTGCTGTGATTATCATAGGAGGGCTAGCTGGTGTTGGCGCTTTGATTGGAGGGAATAGCGGGAATTTTATCTTCTCCGGCTGGAAATTAATTCCTGGGTTTATTAATGATCTCTGGAACGCCGCCCGCACCTGGATACAGCGCATCGATCCTCTCGCGTTAGATTTAAATAACAACGGTATTGAAACCATTTCTGCAAACGGAACAGTTTTATTCGATCACGATGGTGACGGCATTAAAAACGGTACAGGCTGGTTAAAGCCCACTGATGGTTGGTTAGCATTAGATCGCAACAATAATAATTTAATTGATTCCGGCAAAGAACTTTTTGGCGTAGACACAGTAAAATCCAACGGCCAAAAAGCTACCGATGCCTTTGATGCATTAAAAGATCTCGATGCCAATGTGGATAAAAAAATCGATGCTTCAGATTCCGTATTTAATAATTTGCGTGTTTGGCAAGACCTTAATCAAAACGGTATTAGCGAAGCGAATGAATTAACCTCATTATCCGCTAATAATATTACCGCCATTAATTTAAATTCAACCGTAAAAAATACTAATTTAGGCAACGGTAATATTGAGGCTTCCGCTGCAACCTTTATTCGCACCGATGGCAGTTCTGGAGAATTAGTCGAAGTCTCTTCTTCCGCTTCTGCATTAGATCTACAAAATAATCCTTTTTACCGTCAATTTCCGCCGATCACATTAAGTGATACCGCAAAGACTTTACCGGATATGCAAGCCTCTGGCGCCGTGCGCAATTTGCGGGAAGCTGCCACTTTATCTTCTGA
>CAXNEI010000114.1:0-5085 GCA_964201195.1 Gammaproteobacteria bacterium | reverse complement strand
CCGAAGATGCAGGAGATAGGCCAAATGGCCATCAGATTAAAAAACATTACAGAAATGGCTTATCTTATTGTTTTTATAGTGTACAGAAACCTTGGCAAGACACATTAATCAGCAGGCTGGTGACCTTACCTTTTGCTTAACTCACCGATTGAGTCAGGAGCTGACGAATTTTGTCAGAAATAAAAGGGATAAAGCTTCAAACCTGTTGATTGCAATTTCTTCTGTAGGGGCGCTGCTTGCTGCGCCCCTCACTTTAAAAATACCTAATTTAGGCTTGCCAAAAAGACCTGCTATTGTTATACAAAGGTATAACCCCATTCGTCTTGAGGCTTAATTTTATGACCTTACTAGCCATTCGCCAATCTGGCGGCGCCAATATCATCAGCATTCCTAAAGCTATTCTTAGCACTCTAGGATTACACGTAGGGTCCGCGCTAAGCCTATCGATTGAAGATAGACGCATTGTACTTACCCCAAAAACTGAAACCCTGACTTTAGAAGAGGTTTTAACGGGCAGCCCCAAAAAACATCTACGCGCTACATCAGAAGATAAAGAGTGGATTCAGGCGCAGGCAGCAGGGAAAGAATTTTAATGCGCTATATTCCTGATCAAGGCCATATTATTTGGATAGATTTTAATCCTTCCAGCGGCAAAGAAATCATGAAGCGACGCCCCGCTTTCGTCATTTCTCGCAAACTTTTCAATGCGCATACCGAAATGGCTATTGTGGCGCCCATTACCAGCAAGATTAAAAATATTAAATTGGAAGTCATTTTGACTGATGGCTTATCTACTGCAGGCTCTATTTTGGTATACCAACTTAAATCATTGGACTTTCTGAATCGGCAAGCTGAATTCATTGAAGCAGCACCAGAAAAGATTACAGCCCAAGTATTGGCATTAACCCAGATCATTGTGCGCTAGAAATAAAATGCCACACAAAAATTTCGCTGAACACTTCACAACTAATGACCCCATGGTGTAAGCCTGTTAAGCTACGCGACTTTCACCCCACTCACTTCATATTTAATTTAACTATTATGCATACACTCTCTTTTTTTCGCAGCGCTGCGCTGGTTTTAGTTTCTAGCATCGTCGCACCCTCAGCTTTTTCTGCCACTTTGCCACCCACTCCTGCACCGCCAACCATTGAAGCCAGATCTTATATTTTAATGGATGCGACCGATCGCGCTGTATTGGCTGAGCTTAATGCAGACGAACGCTTACCACCGGCCAGCACCACCAAAATTATGACCAGCTTTTTAGTAGAGCAAGAATTGAAAGCAGGAAAAATTAAATCGACTGATTTAGTCACCATCAGCGTTAATGCTTGGCGCCAAGGCGGCTCACGCATGTTTGTACAAGAAGGCACACAGGTAGCTGTGATAGATTTGCTCAAGGGGATTATTATTCAGTCTGGCAACGATGCCAGCGTAGCAATGGCTGAACACATGGCCGGCAGTGAAGCGGCTTTTGCTGATTTAATGAATTTCAAAGCTAAAGAGTTAGGCATGACTAATTCTAACTTCTTAAATTCTACGGGCCTACCAGATCCTAATCATTACAGCACAGCGCGCGACTTAGCCATATTGTCGCAGGCTTTAGTTACTCAATCGGCGAGCTATTACCCTTTAAATAAAGTACGCCAATTTACTTTCAATAATATTGTGCAGCACAATCGCAATTTGTTGTTATATCGCGACCCCACTGTAGATGGCATCAAAACTGGTTTCACTGATGCGGCTGGATATTGTTTAGTTGCCTCTGCTTTGCGCAATGGCACCCGATTAATTGCCGTGGTGATGGGCGCCAGCAGCCCAGGTAAACGCGCTGATGCAGCGCAGGCTTTATTAAATTATGGTTTCCGTTTCTTTGAAACACGCACTATTTATACCGCAGGTCAAGAATTACAAAAACTGCCTATGTGGTTTGGCGAACAAGATATTATTGCTGTCGGCGTGAATCAATCCGTTGTGATGACGATTCCTCGCGGACAAGAAAAATTAATTACCACTCAAGTAGTCGCCAATAAAGATATTCGCGGCCCGATTAAAAAAGGCCAAGTGCTTGGCAAAATCACCGTCTCCTTTAACGGCACGGTGCGCAATCATATTCCTTTAGTTGCATTAACCGATGTAAAAAAAGCCGGTTTCTTTAAAGGGGTATGGCAACATATTTATTTATTCTTTTTAGGTCTCTTTAATAAATAAAGCGTAATAAATAACGAGCGTCAGCAATTATGAATATTGTTTATCTGAATGGTGAATTTCTTCCTCGTGATGAAGCAAAGATTTCCGTAATGGATCGCGCTTTTTTATTTGCCGATGGCGTTTATGAAGTGATTCCGGTTTATCAGGGCAAGTTATTTCGCTTCAATGAACATTTGAAACGATTGGCTTATAGCCTTGCAGAAATGCGCTTACAGTCTCCGCATACAGACTCGCAATGGGAAGACTTGTGCAATCAACTGATTCAGCGCAACGGTGGTGGCAATATTTCTTTCTATTTGCAAATTACTCGTGGCTGCGCACCCGTACGTGATCATGCTTTTCCTAAAACGCCAGTTGAACCAACAATATTCATGATGGTCAGCCCTATGGCTGCGCCCCACTCCACTGACTTAAATCGCGAACAAGGTATTAAAGCCGTTTGTTTAGCGGATATTCGTTGGCTGCGCTGCGATATTAAATCCGTTTCTTTATTACCCAATGCTTTACTGCGTCAGCAAGCACTGGATCAAGGCGTTGATGAAGCCATTTTAATTCGTGACGGAAATGTCACCGAAGGTGCTGCCAGCAATATTTTTATTGTTAAAGACGGCAAGTTAATCACGCCGCCACGCAGCCAATTTATTTTAGGCGGAATTACTCGCGATTTAATTATTGAGTTGGCTCAAGCGCATCAATTAAGCTGCGTAGAGAAAAATATTAGCCAAGCAGAATTAATGGCCGCAGATGAAGCCTGGATGACCAGCTCCACCAAAGAAATTGCGCCTATTACTCACGTCGATGGTAAAGCTATCGGCAGCGGAAAAGTGGGCCCGATGTGGCGCACCGTGACTGGTTGGTATAATGAATATAAAGCGATACTGCAGAGCGGGAGCCCTTCCTAAAGAAACCCCCTCTTTTTTAAAGAGGGGGCAGGGGGAGTTAATAATATGATCACAGGCCTCAACGAAGAACTCTGGCAATTTCCCTGCGAATATCATTTAAAAGTGATGGGCAGCACCGAGTATCCATTGGTCGAAATTGTCAGCGAAATCACTGCCAAACATATTCATAATTTCGATCCCACCCGCATAAGCACTCGCACCAGCAGCACCGGAAAATTCATTTCCGTCACCGCCATTCTACAGATAGACAATAAAACCCAAATTGAACAACTCTATCTCGAACTCAAAACCCGTAAAGAAATTTTGTGGACCCTGTAAAGCCTCTTATAGTTCGCTCGCTTATCATTCGCTCTTTGGGCATCCAAGATTACCAAAATACCTGGCAGAAAATGCGCGAATGGACCGAGCAACGCGAACCTGGGCAGACAGATGAATGTTGGCTATTGCAACATCCACCGGTATTTACCCTCGGCCAAGCTGGCGACCCCAAACATATTTTAAATGCGGGAGATATTCCCATTGTACAGAGTGATCGTGGCGGTCAAGTGACTTATCATGGCCCCGGCCAACTAGTCGCTTATTGCTTATTCGATTTAAATCGCCATGGCCTACATAGTCGTAGTTTTGTTCGCGCCATTGAGCAAACCTTGATTCAATTGCTCGATGAATATCAGCTGACCGCCTATGCTGATGAAAAGGCGCCAGGTATTTATATCGACGGCAAAAAAATAGCTTCCTTAGGTCTTCGCATCAAACGCGGTTATGCTTATCATGGCCTCGCCTTGAATGTGCAGATGGATTTAGAACCCTTCCAACGCATTCATCCCTGTGGTTATACCGATTTGCAGATGTGCCAACTCAGCGATTGGCTACCCAATATCACACTTATTGAAGTGGAAAAGAAATTAATTCATCAATTGCAGAAAGTTTTTGGTTACGGAGAAATTGCTTATGAATAAAAATACTATTCCTCACGCTGAAACCGGTGTCAAACTGCGCGCTGAAGAAAAAGTTGCTCGCATTCCGGTGAAAGTGATTCCTACCGAAACCTTCCCGCGCAAACCTGATTGGATTCGGGTGCGCTTACCTAACAGCGATAAAATTAATGCGGTAAAAAATCTTTTACGTGAAAATAAATTAAAAACGGTTTGCGAAGAAGCCTCCTGCCCTAATTTGCCGGAATGCTTTGGTAAAGGTACGGCTACCTTTATGATTATGGGTGACATCTGCACTCGCCGCTGTCCTTTTTGCGATGTAGCCCATGGCCGACCTAACGCACTTGATCAAGACGAACCGCAACATTTAGCAGATTCCGTTAAAAAATTAAATTTAAAATATGTGGTGATCACCTCAGTAGATCGCGATGATCTCCGCGATGGCGGCGCCCAACATTTTGTCGATTGCATTCAAGCGATTCGCGCGACTTCACCACAAACACGCATCGAAGTTTTAGTGCCGGATTTTCGTGGCCGTGCGGAAAAAGCCTTAGCGATTTTAGCTACTGCACCGGCAGATATTTTTAATCATAATTTAGAAAGCGTGTTGCGCTTATACAAAGCCATTCGCCCAGGTTCAGATTATCATTTTTCTTTAGCCTTATTACGCGATTTTAAAATTCAGACGAATAATAGTGTACCGACTAAATCCGGTTTAATGCTAGGCCTGGGCGAAACCTTTGATGAAATTGTAGAAGTGATGAAAGATCTGCGCGCTCATCAAGTGGACATGCTGACGCTGGGTCAATATTTACAACCGAGTCGCTTTCATTTACCTGTTAGCCGTTTTGTGCATCCCGATGAATTTAATCAGTTAGCAGATATTGCGCGCGAATTAGGTTTTGCTCAAGTCGCTAGCGGGCCGATGGTGAGATCGTCTTATCATGCGGATGAACAGGCTGATGAACTATTGGAAAAGATACGTCATCCCGTGGCTTGACCGCGGGATCCAATTAATAAGTTTGGGTAAATGTTTT
>CAXNEI010000113.1:0-5165 GCA_964201195.1 Gammaproteobacteria bacterium | reverse complement strand
AAAGCGCAAGAAGAAATCTATCGTCAGCAATACGGCGAAGATATTCCCATCGAATGCCATCCAAAAATTCGCTCTGCTGAAGCCTGTTATCAGTCTTCATCTTTAGCGGTTCAATTGGCTAAACAATTCGGCACCAAACTACATGTCTTGCATTTAACCTCAGCAAAAGAATTATCTCTTTTTGAGGCCGGGCCGGTTCAAGGCAAAAAAATTACTGCGGAAGTGTGTGTGCATCATACTTTTTTCTCTGAACAAGATTATGCGCGCTTAGGTAACCAGATAAAATGTAATCCGGCGATTAAATCTTTAGCCGATAGAGATGCATTGATTGCTGCAGTAGCTAATGATGTGATTGATGTGATTGCTACGGATCATGCTCCGCATACGTGGGATGAAAAACAAAATACTTATTTTGGTGCACCAGCGGGTTTACCTTTGGTGCAGCATGCAGTGTTATGTGCATTAGAGCATGTGCATGAAGGTCGTTGGTCATTACCGCATTTGGTGCGCAAAATCAGTCATAGCCCAGCTGATTTATTTAATGTGGAAAATCGTGGTTATTTGCGAGAAGGTTATTGGGCAGACTTAGTCCTTGTTGATTTTGATCGACCTTATATCGTTACCAAGAATAATATTCGTTATAAATGTGGTTGGTCACCGTTTGAAGGCTATGCATTTCGTTCGACAATTGCAGCTACTTGGGTCAATGGCATTTTAAAAGCACGAGAGGGGCAATGGTTGGGTGATACAACGTCTGGGCAAGCGCTGAGATTTAAGAGGTAATGCATTTGAAACTAGGCATCCTATTTCCCGGCCAAGGATCTCAACATCTCGCTATGCTTGCTGAGGTTGCTAGCGAATATTCTATTGTGAAGGAAACTTTTTCTGAGGCTTCGGAATTACTAGGCTATGACTTGTGGCAATTAGCACAGCAAGGTCCCGCAGAAGCTTTAGCACAAACCCAAATTACCCAACCTTTAATGTTAGTGGCTGGCGTGAGCATGTGGCGAGTATGGCAACAGTCTGGCGGTATAAATCCTCAGTGGGTAGCAGGGCATAGTTTGGGAGAATATACAGCGCTGGTTTGTGCTGATGCGTTAGATTTTTCGCAAGCGGTGCAAATTGTCGAGAAACGTGCACGCTACATGAAAGAAGCAGTCACCGATGGTGAAGGCGCCATGGCAGCTATTTTAGGTTTGTCGGCGGAAGTGGTTACTGAGCTCTGTCGAGAAGCGCAAATTGTTGGACCAGTAACGCCGGCTAATTTTAATACGCCGGAACAAACCGTTATTGGTGGGATTAAAGCAGCGGTAGAGCAAGCTTCATTATTAGCAAAAGCGAAAGGTGCAAAAAAAATCATTCCAGTCGCTATGAGCGTGCCTTCGCATTGCCCATTAATGTATCCTGCCGCTGAGCGATTGAAAATTGATTTAGACTCTCTTTATTTTCGCGCGCCGCGGTTTCCTTTAGTCAATAATGTGGATGTGCAAACTATCGATGCACAGCATTTTAGTGATGTAATTATTCGTGATGCATTAGCGCGACAAATTTATTCTCCGGTGCGTTGGGTCGAAGTGATTCAAACAGCGCAGCAGGCAGGCATGACCCATTTGTTCGAGTTAGGTTCCGGTAAAGTGCTCACCGGTTTAGGTAAACGCATTGCGCCGGAAATAGAATATCATTCGATCAATGATTTAATCAGTCTTCAGCGGGGATTAGAAATAGTATGTCAATAGCGAAGCCCTTAGCAGGAAAATATGCTTTAGTGACTGGCGCTAGTCGCGGAATAGGCCAAGCAATTGCGCTGCATTTGTGTGAGCTCGGCGCTTTCGTTATCGGCACAGCCACACAAGAGGGCGGTGCGTCTAGTATCCAGAGTCTGTTAGGTGAGCAGGGTTATGGCGCTGTGCTTGATGTCAGTAAACAAGATTCCATTGCGCAGCTTTTTAATCAGCTAGAAGAAAAAAAATATTTGCCGACCATTTTGGTGAATAACGCGGGTATTGCGGTCGATAAACTTTTATTGCGTATGCAAGAAACCGATTGGGATCAAGTGATCGAAACTAATTTATCTTCTGTGTATCATTTAAGCAAAGCTTGCTTGAAAACTATGATGCAAGCCCGCTGGGGACGTATTATTAATGTGAGTTCTGTGGTCGCGCGGATGGGCAATGTGGGCCAAGCAAATTATATTGCCAGTAAGGCAGGTATCGAAGGCCTTACTCGTGCGCTGGCTCTAGAGATGGGTTCGCGCAATATTACAGTGAATGCTGTAGCACCTGGTTTTATTGATACAGATCTCACGCGGAATGTATCGGAAGAGCATTCGCAATCCATGTTACAGAAAATTCCTCTGCAGCGTTTAGGCAAATCTGTGGAGGTAGCCTATGCTGTAGGTTTTCTGGCTTCCGATGCAGCTGCCTATATTACCGGCGCTACTTTGCCGGTGAATGGAGGAATTTACATGGGGTAAGGATTGACATACACTTGCCCCCGCTGACACCACTCTAATGAATAGTTGAGGAAAGGATATGAGTACGATTGAAGAACGCGTCAAAAAGATTGTTGCAGAACAACTGGGCGTGAAGCTAGAAGAAGTGACTAATGATGCTTCTTTTGTTGAAGATTTAGGCGCTGATTCATTGGATACCGTAGAATTAGTGATGGCTCTGGAAGAAGAGTTTGAAACAGAAATTCCCGATAAAGAAGCTGAGAAAATCACCAAAGTTCAAGAAGCTATCGACTACGTGACCAATCATCAAAAATAGATTGATGACGTATAGAATTTAAAAACCGCGCCTTGATAGAAATTAAGTCGCGGTTTTTTTATTTCAAGAGCTGCTATTTTTTTGGGTTGAGTTATGTCGTCATTCTCTCATCAGCAACATAAAAAACGCCGCATTGTGGTAACGGGCCGAGGCGTAGTTACTCCGCTCGGTAATCATTTACAGGAAATGTGGGCTGCTTTGCTGCAAGGTAAAAGTGGTATTTCTACCATAGATACTTATGATGCTTCAGGTCTCAGTGTTCAATTCGCTGGCTTAATTAAAAACTTTGATATCACCAATTTTATTACCGCAAAAGAAGCGCGTAAATTTGATCCCTTCATTCATTACGCTATTGCTGCTGCGGTGCAAGCGCAACAAGATGCGCGGTTAGATCTTGCTCAGTTAAATACACGACGTATCGGTGCCTGTATTGGTTCAGGCATTGGTGGTATCAGCACTATTCAGCAACAACAAATTGTTTTAATGCAACAAGGCGCGCGCAGGGTTTCTCCTTTTGTAATTGCAGGCTCCATTGCCAATATGGCAGCGGGCAATATTTCTATTTTACTAGGCTTGCGAGGTCCTAATTTAAGTGTCACCACTGCTTGTACCTCTGCGACACATTCAATTGGATTGGCTGCACGATTAATTGCCTATGGTGATGCAGATGTGATGTTCGCTGGTGGTAGTGAAGCGGCTTCTTGTAGTTTAGGTATGGCAGGTTTTGCCGCGGCACGAGCTTTATCAAAAAGAAATGATGTGCCTGCAGAAGCCAGTCGGCCTTGGGATAAAGAGCGTGATGGTTTTGTTTTATCTGATGGCGCCGGTATTTTAATTTTAGAAGAATATGAGCATGCGTTAAAACGTGGCGCACCTATTTATGCGGAGCTGATTGGTTTTGGCATGAGTGCTGATGCCTATCATATTACAGCACCGCCAGAACAGGGTGAAGGCGCCT
Source organism: Gammaproteobacteria bacterium (assembly GCA_964201195.1). Lineage (GTDB taxonomy): Bacteria > Pseudomonadota > Gammaproteobacteria > Pseudomonadales > JAHFSE01 > JAHFSE01. Next base: position 1,439 of record CAXNEI010000113.1, on the reverse strand, counting down.
ATGACGCAATGAAAGCTGCTTTGGAAGATGCGCAATTAGCGCCGAATGCTATCGATTATATTAATGCCCACGGTACTTCAACACCGGCAGGTGATGATGCTGAAGCTGCTGCAATTAAACAATTATTTGCTGAACATTGTTCGCGATTAGCAGTAAGTTCTACTAAGTCCATGTTAGGTCATATGTTAGGTGCGGCTGGTGCAGTAGAAGCTATTATTGCTATTCAATCTTTACTTGATCAAATAGCACCGCCCACGATTAATTTACATCAACCCACGGTGATAGGATTAGATTTAGTGCCGAATTATGCTAAGCCTATGACCATCAATAGGGTCATGTCGAATTCTTTTGGTTTTGGCGGCACCAATGGCAGTTTAATTTTTCAGCGTATGGGTGCATCTCTCTAGTGGCTGAAAAAATTGTTTGGATTAATGGCCGAGAGCAAAATCAACTATCGGTTTTTGATCGCGGCTTGGCTTATGGTCATGGCGTATTTGAAACTATTTTATTTCGCTCTCGAAAACTTCAGTTGCTAGATCTTCATTTACAACGGTTAGAACAAGGTTTGCAGTGTTTAGGCATTGAATATTCTCTAGAGTTAATACAAGAAGAACTAGAGCGACTTATTTTGAATCATCCTGCTTTACCTAATGGCATAGTCAAAATCATTATTACTGCCGGTGATAGTGAACGAGGCTATGCTTGGCCGCAACCCATGCAATCCACTCGTATTTTGATTTGGTCTCAGTATGATGATGCGCAAGCTGCGCAATTGAAGCAGCAGGGGGCTCATCTATTATTAAGCTCGGTGCGTTTGGCGCATCAACCTTTATTAGCAGGTATTAAACATCTCAATCGTTTAGAGCAAATATTGATTCGTCGCGAAGTGGAGCAGCATCAATGCGATGAAGCTCTGGTATTGGATAGCAATGAGCATGTTATTGAAGCCAATAGCGCCAATATTTTTATGGTGCATCAAGGGCAGATCAGTACGCCACAATTACATTTATGTGGTGTAGCTGGCGTCATGCGACGTTACTTGTTAGAAACCTTTTTGCCTTTCTTGGATTTTTATGCGGAAGAAAAAATAATTTCCTTGAGTGAGCTTTATCAGGCGGATGAAGTGTTTTTAACGAATAGTATTTGGGGCGTTGTGGCTGCGGTGAGATTGAAGCGGGCAAATAACGAAGCAATATCTTGGTCTAGCGGCTCCATTACACAGAAAATACAGCAAGCATTATTGCGGCAAGAGGTTTAATTTGTGAGCCAATCAAAAAAAATCTTTCTATTTACTCTATTGGCTGCATTAGCGATTCTATTTTCTATAGAGGCAGTGGTACTTTACGGTTATAGCAGTTTAACAAAAACAAGAATCTATGCGGTAGAGTCCTTTGTAGTGCCGGAAGGCGCCAGCCTAATTTCTGTGGTGCATCAAATGA
>CAXNEI010000112.1:0-5178 GCA_964201195.1 Gammaproteobacteria bacterium | reverse complement strand
CATTTTTTCAGACCTTTTGCAGCCAAGGATGGCTGCAATGGAGCGTACAGGGATGTCTTGAGCGTGTCTGAAAAAAATACCAGTAGGTTTTTTTGCCTCTGGCATTCATTTATAAGCTATCACAACCCCAACATGGGGGCTGCGTATTTTTTTTTCAATATGCCGTAGCAGCTTCTTTGATTATTTAACTACCGTAATTTTTGAAATAATCTTTTTAACGCCCTTCACCTCAGAGGCTAAAGAGATAGCCCGCTCTTCGATAGCATGACTAGCAACGCTACCATACAAAGTCACCACACCATTTCGCGTATCAACGTTAATATTAATCGCGCTGACGTCACGATCCTTCACGTATTTAGCATTAACCCCGGCGGTAATGCCCGCATCGGATAAAATTTGCTGCGGCGTACGATCTTCCTTCGCCACATAATAACCCGCTGCTCCACCTGCGCCCACAGCGGCTACAGCACAAGCAGTTAACTGAGCGACGAGCAATAGACTCAAACAAATTTGCGTGGTGTTTTTCATAATCAATGATACTCTGTAAAAGCGAAATTTAATGACGCAAGAAATTAGGTCCCGGTAGTTCAGCTGGATAGAACAGCCCCCTCCTAAGGGGCAGGTCGGACGTTCGAATCGTCTCCGGGACACCAACATTATCCTATTCAAAAAACCCGTATCGGTAAGCACCGATTAGCCTAACCAATTTACCTCTTCGACTTCTTCGTTCCTTTTTCTTTCTGCTGCTTCAACTTCTTCTAGCTGAGGTTCACTGATCTTAAATTCAGCACGACCCGCTGTTCGCCGATATTCAGCCAGCTTGGCTTGAACACGCTCAGCTAAATCATCATCAGAAAATTTTTCACGATGAAAAAGTGCCCTACGAAATGCCATAAATCCCTCCTTGGTTCTCACTCTCTAAATACGCAAAAATCAGATAATCCTGGGCTCAATGGCTAGCCTGATCCCCGTTTCTTGCTCAACCTGATGCTGCACCTGTTGAGCAAAAGCGAATACTTCTTTACCGGTAGCGCCGCCATAATTCACCATCACTAAGGCTTGCTGCGCGTGAAAACCTAACGCGCCCTGACGATACCCCTTCCAACCTAACTGCTCTAATAACCACCCCGCAGCTAACTTGTAGTTTAACGGGACGCCATTAATTACTTCAGCGCTAGGATAACACACTATTTGTGGCCAGCGTGCTTGTAATTTTTTAAGCTGCGCAAAATCTACAACAGGATTTTTAAAAAAACTACCAGCATTAGGTAATTGTTTGGGATCGGGTAATTTACTTTGTCGAATTTCGCAAACCCGGCGTCCGAGCGCGGCAGACGTTAGCGGTTGCCCCGCAACAAGACATTGTTCAGCCCAGATTTTTAATTCGCCATATTGAGTCAATAATTTAGGCTGCTTACTCAGCTTCAACGTCACCTGAGTGATTAACCATTGCGCATCAGTAGCTTGCTTAAAAACACTTTCACGATAGCCAAATTGGCATTCCTCGCGAGTAAAAGTTTTCTCCCGGCCAGTCAATAAATCAATCGCATCACATTCGACAAAAACACTTTTTAATTCGACTCCATAAGCACCGATATTTTGAATAGGCGCAGCGCCCACAGTGCCAGGAATTAAGGATAAATTCTCTAAACCAGAATAACCCTGATCTAAAGAACGCTGCACCAACGCATGCCAATTTTCACCTGCGGCTACTCGCCAATAAATCGTTTCATCATCTTCATAGACTGTTTCAACGCCTAAATTACGTAGCCAAAATACCATACCGGGTAAATCACGGGTTAAAATTAAATTACTACCACCGCCTAAAATCCAATGCGGCGTCTGTTGGTCTTGCCTGTTAGCCTGTTTCAGTAAAATAGGTAAATCAGCGGGATGATGAATATCGACAACTCTTTCTGCCCGCGATGGCAAAGCAAAAGCATTGTAATGAGTTAAATCAAAATCATAACGAATACGCATTAAGATAATTCTCGCTGAATGTGCGCCAATAAACCTTGGCAAGCGTCTTCTACTAAATCAACTACGTGATGGAAATCCGCCATGCTGCCATAGTAAGGATCCGGCACATTTCTGTGTGCTATTTTTTTTTGTGCAAAATCTAATAATAAGCTTATTTTATGCTGATACTGCGGTGGAGATAATTGCTGTAAATCTCGATAGTTATTTTCATCCATAGCAATAATCCATTGGTACTGAGAAAAATCTTCTTTGGTGACAAGACGTGCCCGTAGCCGCGACAAATCAAATCCCCGCTCAGCGCCCGCAGTTTGCGCGCGATGATCGGGCGCTTTGCCTATATGCCAATCTCCCGTACCTGCCGAATCCACGCTGATTGTCTCGATTAATCCTGCTGCTTTGAGTTGCGCACGAAATACTGCTTCTGCTGTAGGAGAACGACAAATATTGCCTAAACAAACAAATAATACGGATGATTTCATTTTCTACTAACTCTTGCACGAACTCGCTCTAAATCTTCTAGCGTATCCACTCCTGGATCTGGCGCATAGGCCACTTGGGCGACTTGAATTTGCTTGCCATAATAAAGTGCGCGCAATTGTTCTAAGCGCTCTATCTTTTCCATCGGCGCAGCGGGCCAACTAACAAACTCATGCAACAGACCCACGCGATAGGCATAAATACCAATATGGCGCTGCCAACCGGAATGATTTAAGGCTTGTGGAAAATTTTCTCGATCCCAAGGAATCGGTGCGCGACTAAAATATAATGCTAATCCTTGATGATTAGTCACTAACTTCACTATATTCGGATTAAAAATATCTTCTAATTGCATTATTGGCATACTTAAAGTCGCCATATCAGCAGTAGAATTTTTTAGTTGCTCAGCCACTTGTTGAATAAAATCCGGCGGAATTAAAGGCTCATCGCCCTGTACATTGACCACAATTTCGTGGTCGGCTAACTGCAGTTGACTCACCACCTCTTCTAAACGATCGGTGCCCGAAACATGATCGGTTGAAGTCATCACCACCGGCGCAGAAAATTGTTCTGCAGCGTGCTGAATGCGCGCATCATCTGTGGCGATAATGACTTTTTTAGCACCTACTTGCAGCGCTTGTTCGTAAACGCGCTGAACCATAGATTTTCCCGCAATATCTAACAAAGGTTTGCCGGGTAAACGCTCCGAGGCGTAACGCACAGGAATAATAATCGTAAAATTTTTCATCATTTTTGGAGTACCAAACAAAGGGCTATCTGAACCAAGGGCGCGCCATAAGGCGGGCAGTATACACAGTAAATCAGGCCCAGAAATACCGCCATTATGATTGGCAACAAATAGCGTTTTATTCTTTCTTCTTAAGACATGAGTCGCATGGCCTGCGTCACGGCGGAAGGCGGTATTCGAGTTAAGCTGGCGGCGAGACTGAGACTACGAGGCATCAAACCTGCCCAGCCCATGAGTAGACGCTGGCTTGGCGCCCAGCGGATTGTGCGATAGAGAAGACCAGCTCGCCAGATTTGGCGGGCAATATCGTGACGAATCTGGCGATGATAACTGCCAGGGCCTAAACCAGCGAGATAATGGGTAGCAGCCAATACTCCGCTGTGGAGCGCAATAGCCATCCCGTCACCTGAAAATGAAGAAATCACCCCCACTTGATCGCCTAACCGATAGATGTTGTCCGTGTTATCAATGGGCGGCTTATAGACAAAACCATAGGGTACGCGGTAAATAGACAGGGGCTGTGATAGCAGAGGTATGGCATTAGATAAGCGGCGCTGCAAGTGTGGACAGGTGCGCAGCAATTCTTCCAGCAAGCCTGCCCACGTACCACCACAGGCTTTCAGCCAGCTGCGTTCAGCTAATAGACAGAGGTTGACTCGACCATCCTCCACGCGTTGCAATCCTGCATAGCCATGAGCAAATAAAACCAGCTCGACATGATTGGCGAGCGCGTTACGCTGCGCGCTATCAACGTCGAAATACATCTTGAAGCCAACTAGATCTTCAGGAGGGATATCGGGATTACGCCGCAATTCGCGCAGATCATGCTTGCCCGTAGCTAGAAATAATGTGTTGGCTCGTACTGTTCCAGCGCGTTGAACCTCGAGATTAATAGAGTCCATGATGCTAGAAACACTGGCAGGCTGGCCACGCCAGAGGAGTGCGCCACACTGGCGAGCATGATTCAATAATGCTTCATCCAAGCGATAGCGCGAAAGACCCAAGCCCTTAAACGGCAAAGCTGTTTCTACGATTTTTTTCTGGCAGACAAGACGCAGGCGTGAGGTGACGTGACCACCGAGCGCATCTAAATCCAGACCAAGCTCTCGGAGATAGCTTTGCGTTTCTGCGCTTAGAAATTCGCCGCAAATTTTGTGCGTAGCAGAAGCCTCACGCTCTACTATCAACACCTCACGACCTGCCTTCGCCAATAGACAAGCCGCGCCAGCTCCAGCCAAACCACCACCAACGACAACCATTTCGGCTGTCGTTGGTAGCACTTTTGCGAAAGCAGTGGTTTGCATAGCCGTTATTTCAGCCGCCCTACACACAAACGGAACGGCATATGCCAGCGGATATCGGCCAAGATGCCGGCTTGCGCCAATAAAGCCCGCCAATCAGCACGACGAAAACTACGGGCAACGGAGACTGCCCCGTCATGACGAACGATAGGGTGCCAACGCGCTAACCCCGCTAATAATGAATAACCATAGTATGCCAGTGGATGACGATGCAGGTCGGCAATAAACCATCCATGCCGCGCATGCTGCTCCATCCATTGCAAGAAACTCACGACCTGACTATCGCTAAGATGATGGGTGAACTGCGAGCTCACGATGAAGTCAGGAGGCGGCGCAGGTGTAAACGTAAAAACATCACCCGTGTAATAGACGATATTCATGCTTGACGGAGTGACTTGCCGTGCGGCTATGGCGCTATTCGGATTCATATCGATGCCTTGCAGCGTGATCTTAAAACCACGCTGAGCGGCAAAGCGATGAATCATCCGCAGTAAATCACCTTGCCCGCAGGCGACATCCAGAATGGTAATTGGTGTGCCGATAGGTAAACAGCGTATCGCTTGATCCAGCCAGTGCAATGTTGCTTGATGAGTCCGAGTGATCCGATTGACAGATGCCAGATCGGCCAAGCATTGGTTGTAATCTGTGTTGCTGATGTCGTCATTATCCATC
>CAXNEI010000111.1:0-5186 GCA_964201195.1 Gammaproteobacteria bacterium | reverse complement strand
GATTTAAAGATATGATTCCAAGCCTAATCCAATCAGGCCTATTCGATGATCCTTTTCTGGGAGAATCTGAAAAACTACTTGAAGAACTTGTTTTATTTATTGCTCACCTAGAGAGTGGCTCCTTCTCTTTTGTAAAAGAATCAGATTGTCAACAACTCGGCGCTCGTATTGCAGAGGCAATTGGCAAAAGAACTTATCAACCAGATTCAATTTGGACAAAACATATTTTTGAAAAAATAGATTTATATTTAGAGGGTGAATGGAGCGGTAAAAATCCTATCTACCAAAACATTTTAAAAAACCTACAATTTGGGCCAGAAATTCTCCCTGCGGATGTTCAGCTCGAACTTTTATGTGAAGTATGTAGAGCCCGTAATCGGCTGCCAGAACATTTCGATTTCGATTTAATTCTTGCGCAATTTCCTGCGGTATCCTTCGATCAATTTATTCAGAAACTCTCTCACCTGCTGACTACTGAACATAGATTGCAAATTATAAAGAGTTCCGCAGCTCTACAAAAAAATCCCGAGTTCCTTGAGCGACTAGCTATAGCTTTCAGCATAACCGGATTGTCAGACCCAGTGCATGACTTGCTAGTGAAATTGCTACCTTCACCAAAAACCTGTGTATATGATCCAGAGACACGGAATTTTTTCCCAAAAAGCGTTCCGCCATATTTTTATTCCTGCATAGCTCGTGGAAGATTAGATTCAGCAACAGCATTTATGGATTTGCTTGAAAGAATTTCTCCTGCCGATAGAGAAGCTATAGTCGAATGCTGTAAAAACCCTAACACCCCCATGACGGCATCTCAATCAACTATTATCGATTTAATAAAGATCGATATACAATATAATTTAGATAACATTTCTATGGAAAATTTAAGGCCAGCACTAAAAGAAAATATTTCTACCTTAGATGCTACGCAAATATTCGAAATTACTGCAAATGAGAAAATCGATTCCAAAAGTAAATTAAGCATATCACAGGAGACTTGTCTTTTTGTTTATCTCAATGCTCTTTTATACAGCGGCTGGTTAACACAACAGGTACAATCAACAGCATTTAAGTCTAATCAAAAAAGTATTGAACGCATGATATATTCGCTATACAGATCATCATGCAGAGAATCAGGTGCGGTAGATGCGGGACACGCTGTTCATGCTGGTTATGCATTAGAAATTTGTCTTTTTCTCTTAGGAAATAAAGAAATGTTATCGGAGATAACGGATAACTCAGGTTATTACAAGACTTACCGACTAGACCGCAGCATATCACTTCCCCACTCAGTATATCGGGGGAAAACGACAAAATGCATAAGCCTGACTTATCAAGGCAAAACATTCGAAATTGAAGAAGGCATAGTTACTAGGAAAGGTGCCCAGCTTATTACTCTTGTTGATGCACTACTTATAGCTGCGCCCTCTATCCCAATTCACCAAAATTTTGCCGATCCTATTAGCAATTTTTTACGAAATGCCCTTCTTACTATAGGCTTTATTCCTAATCAAAAATTAGACACTTTATTAAATACCATTCAAAAAACACCCTTAACACCTCTGTTGAGCAGATTGCATATAGGTTCACTATCCATAGCGCAAACACTATCTGCCCTTAAAGATAAATTCATCAAGCTAAAAGCATCAGGATCGATTAATGCTGAAAATGTGTTGGCGCTAGAAACAGAATATAAAACGCTTGAGCAAACTATTGTCGCGATTAATGGACATTACGCATCTTCAGAAAGCTTAAACAAGACTGTTCAGCAAGCTGGAAAAATATTAATTAATGAAAAACCGCTCATAGATTCTGTTTGCGAAAAATTGCAGAATCTGGAAGCGCGACTAGAAATTGAAACTGATGCAGCGATCTACCTCTCTCTGAAAAATAACATCCACCTGTGGAGCACCAGCGTTTCCACATTAGCTGAACGCATCCAGGAACACGGAAAAACACATCGTGTTAATCATTTAACTCCAGCACAAGAACAAACCTATAGCCGTGAAATGGAAGCTTATAAGCGTGCGATGGAAACCTATGAACGCGCCATGAAAGAGTATGGCCGCGCCAATGAGAGATATAATCGTGACAACGCAGCCGCATTAAACTGGAGAGCTTCTCCGCTCACCCACCAGGAAGCTATTGCGCGAAGTGGTCATTCTTATGAGGGAGATGGCATGGGGAATTACGCACAATGGAGCGCAATGCAAATGTATTCCCGTGAATATTTTGAAACCCGAGACAGAGGCCCGGATTTGCCGCCAAGACCTACTCAACCTGAAAAGCCTTCTATGCCGGAAAAACCAGAAAATTATGAACCTTATGACCATACCAGTAAAATCAGAAATATTTTAACGTCTATGCATGATCAACTTCCTGATTAAAAGTGGGTTATTGCGTAAATACTGAAACCGACAAAACCAAGCCAGCGCAGCAAACGACGAAGAGGGAAAAGCATGGAGAGTGACATGAATGATAAGCCCGCTAGTCTAATCCAGCCTCCCGCTGGTTACGCCGATTGGCTGGCTGACCTGAAAGCGCAAATACACGAGGCGCAGCAGCGTGCAGCGCAAGCGATTAATTTAGAGCTGGTGTTGTTGTATTGGAACATTGGCAACGCCATTTTGATTCGGCAAGATAAACAAGGCTGGGGAGCTAAAGTGGTGGATCGCTTGGCGCATGATCTGCGCACCGCTTTTCCCGATATGAAAGGATTTTCGCCGCGAAATCTTAAATACATGCGCGCTTTTGCCCAGTGCTGGCCGGATATTCAATTTGTGCAACAGCTGCTGCACAAATTGCCGTGGGGACATAATCTTGTATTGCTAGACAAATTACCCGGCCCAGAAACCCGCCGTTGGTATGCTGCCCAAGCTATCGAGAATAACTGGTCACGCAATATTTTGGTGATGCAAATTGAAACCTGTCTGCTAGAGCGCACCGGTAAGGCGGTGACTAATTTTGATCTTACCTTGCCCAAGCCACAATCTGACTTGGCGCGTGAATCGCTGAAAGATCCTTATCGTTTTGACTTTCTTGGGCTGACTGACGATGCGCAGGAACGTGAAACTGAGAAGGCTTTGGTTAAGCATGTTACTGAGTTTTTACTAGAGCTAGGCGCTGGCTTTGCATTTGTCGGGCGGCAAGTGCTGCTGGATGTGGGTGGTGATGAGTTTTTCATCGACCTACTGTTCTATCACCTTAAGCTGCGCTGTTATGTGGTCATCGAACTCAAGGGCGGAAAATTCAAGCCAGAGCACTTGGGGCAACTAGAGTTTTATATGACCGCCATAGATCGCCAAGTCAAAAATGAGCAGGATAATCCCACCATTGGCCTCTTGTTGTGCAAAAGCAAAAACAAAATCGTGGCGGAATATGCCTTGGGTGATAAGAGCCAGTCAATGGGCATTGCCGAATACAAACTACTCGAATCCTTACCGCCAGAATTGCAAACCAGCCTGCCTAGCATTGAGCAGATTGAACGAGAGTTAGCAAATAGTGACGATTTCTTCGAAGGCAAGGAAAAATGAGACCGATATCAGCAAGGTCTTGATTATTAGGCTTTAACGAAACACCCACTCCAGCGCATCACTTAATTTTTCCACCGCAATAACTTCCATGCCTTCGGGTGGTTTTTTCGGTGCGTTGGCTTTTGGCACAATGACTTTTTTAAAGCCATGTTTAGCGGCTTCGCTGATACGATCCTGGCCATTCACTACAGGGCGAATTTCTCCGGTCAACCCCACTTCACCAATAACAATTAAATCCTGCGGCAAAATCTGATCGCGGAAGCTAGACACCAAGGTAAGAATTAAGGCCAAATCTGCGCTGGTTTCCGTGACTTTTACGCCGCCCACCACGTTGACGAAAATATCTTGATCGCCCACCTGAATACCACCGTGACGATGCAATACCGACAACAACATCGCTAAACGATTGCTATCCAAACCCACCGCAACACGTCGCGGATGCCCCACGCTCTGATCAACTAAAGCTTGCAGCTCGACTAATAAAGGTCGCGTACCTTCCCAAATCACTGTCACTAAAGTTCCCGCCGCAGGTTTTTCACTACGCGATAAAAAAATTGCGCTGGGATTTTTGACTTCTTTTAATCCCGTTTCCATCATGGCAAATACGCCCAGCTCATTCACTGCACCAAAACGATTTTTCTGTCCACGCAAAGTACGGAAACGGCTGTCGGAATCTCCTTCTAATAAAATCGAGCAATCAATAATATGCTCCAACACTTTAGGCCCCGCTAGACTGCCTTCTTTCGTTACGTGTCCCACTAACAATAAAATAGTTTGAGTTTGTTTCGCAAAGCGCGTGAGAATCGCTGCGCATTCTTTGACTTGCGCCACACCACCCGGCGCAGACGCCAGCTCTTGCAAATACATTACTTGAATACTGTCGACAATAATGACGCTGGGTTTTTCTTGTTTAGCAATTTGGCAAATGCGCTGCACATCGGTTTCGGCTAATAAGTTTAAATGTTGTTTTGATAAACCTAAACGCTCGGCACGCAACGCAATTTGCTGCAGCGATTCTTCGCCAGTGATATACAGCACCGATTGTTGCGGCGCCAAATAACAAGCGGTCTGCAATAATAAAGTACTTTTTCCTGCGCCTGGTTGGCCACCCATCAATACCACAGAGCCTGGCACTAAACCGCCGCCCAACACCCGATCGAATTCTTGCATGCCGGTAGATAATCGCGGCACTTCTTTTAAATCGATTTGATCTAGACGTTGTACTTTGCTTGCAATCTCTCCGGCATAACCGGATAACCGATCGACTTTCTCTGAAGTTTTCCGCGTTTCTAATAAACTATTCCAAGCGCCACAATCTGCGCATTGCCCTTGCCATTTCGCTGACTCAGCACCGCATTTTTGGCAGACGTAATTGGATTTTATTTTCATAGGAAGTCCAGTAGTTGACAGAAATAAACACATAGACCTTGATGCCCTGCCAAACAAGATATACACATTCAAGCAATGTATATCATATTGGAGGCACCATGCAAGTTTCAAAATGGGGTTGTTAGCCCAAAGCGATAATGTCCCCTTGTCCAAAGTTAAAATGTCCCCTTTGAGGCTTCAAAAGGGACGGGCAAATGGGGAATATTACGTTGAGTCATCGAGAATTAGATCGCCTGTCAGTTGTTCAGTCCGTTATCGCTAAAAAAA
>CAXNEI010000110.1:0-5199 GCA_964201195.1 Gammaproteobacteria bacterium | reverse complement strand
CGCTAAAACTGCATTGGGCTAAGCGATTAACCTGGTTTTTTTATTTGGCGACACTCGGCAGCTTTTCTGCGAGTTTTTTGATTAAACACGATCGCAGCCAAATAACAAGTTGGGCTGTGCTTGCCGTTTACCTATTGCCTTTGTTAGCTTTTTTACCAGGATTAATTTTTGGCCATCCCCGCAACCAAGTCATCCTCTGCTTTTTTATTCTGCTGTACTTTTGCTTTGCAGTGATGAATAGTTTTGCACCTGGTTTATTCGGTCAAATCAGCGTGGCTGAAGCGATTGCTGAAGGCGGATTATTTGCTACGGCTATGTATTATGCGCGCTGGCAAGGGCGAACGAATTGGTTGGCGGAACAAGCTACCAACCCATCACTTCTTTAACAAAAGGAATAGTTAATCGTCGACCTGCTTGCAAAGAGCGACGATCTAATTGATCCAGCACATTAAATAAAGTCCGCGTATCTCGCGGACAACGATTTAAAATAAAGTGCATTACTTCTTCTGATACTAATAATCCCCGCTTTTTTGCCCGCTGCATAAAGGCCAACATTTTTTCTTCATTGGTCAGTGGCGTGATATGAAAAACCACCCCCTGACATAAACGAGAATTTAAATCCGCTAAGGCTAAAGGCAAATAACGCGGCGCTTGTTGAGCTGAAATTAATAACCGAGTGTGTTGATCTCGTGCTCGGTTAATCAAATGAAAAAAACTTTCTTGCCAAGCCGGTTTATCCGCAATTAATTCAATATTATCGATACAGAGTAGATCCAGTTGCTCCATTCCTTCTAATAATTCAGGTTCATATTCTTTTAATTCTGCCATAGGTAAATAGGCGCAAGTGAAATGTTGTTGTGCCGCTTGCTGACAGACTGCTTGCAATAAATGCGAGCAACCACTGCCCTCCACGCCCCAAATAAAAAGATAAGATTCTATGGGATTTTTTCCGCCTAGTTGTTTTAATGCCTCCACTGCCTGGGTGTTTTCACCGACAAAAAAGCCAGCGAAATCGCAATCGTCACGAAAGCGAATCCCTAAGGTAAGTTGTTCTTGATAAGGGGTTGTCATAAAAAATCTTAACCGCTATACCATGCACTGGCTAAATATTTTTCCTGCGCAAAACGCAACAGCACTAAACCAATCGCTGCTACTGGCAAAGCTAATAATAACCCGACAAAACCAAACAGCTGTGCACCGGCTAAGACAGCAAAAATAACCGCTACCGGATGCAAACCAATTTTATCGCCGACCAAAATCGGGGTGAGCAACATACTTTCTAGCATTTGGCCCACACAAAAAACCAAACCAATTAACAGCAAATGAAACACATCGTGAAATTGCACCAGCGCTGCTGCTGCCGCAGCTAATATGCCGATGATAAAGCCTAAATAAGGCACAATACTCGCTAAGCCAGCTAACAAGCCAATGAGTAAAGCTAATTTAATGCCAACCCACCATAAACCCACTGCGTAAATAAAGCCTAGAGCTAACATCACGAGTAACTGGCCGCGAAAAAAAGCGCCCAAAACATGATGACAAGATAAAGTTAGCTCCATGACTTTTGGTTCACTCTTGCGTGGTAGTAGTGCTCGCAAATGCGCTAATAATATGGGCCAATCACGCAACAAATAAAAACTCACTACCGGCACCAATGCCATACTGCCCGCCCAAGCGATAAAAGCCAAACTGGATTTAGAAATACTCATCCATACCGGCCCCAACCAATCACCCGCGTTTTGCCAATCGAAAGTTTTTAACCATTGCTGTAATGAATCCGTTAAATCAGGCAGCGCCGCATCCTCGCCTACATAAGGCTTTAACCAGGGCCAGACTAAATTCTCCACGCTCTGTAGCATCAGCGGTAATTGCTCGCGCAAATATTCTAGTTGGCGAATAAATAACGGCGTGAGGAGTGCTAGCACTAATAGAGTTAGCGCGGTAAGACTGACAAACACAATGCTGACTGCCACAGTGCGATGAATACGGCGTCGCACCAAAGCATTGACTAAGGGATCACCGATATAAGCAGCTAAACTACCTAACAAAAATGGCGCAAGAATCGGCTGCAGTAAATAAATGATACCGGCGAATAAACCAAAAATGAGAAGAACAAAATAAGGTGTTTTCATAAGACGCATCCCTCTTGCTGTAATAATTTCCGTTTATTGTCCACACCCCAACGATATTGTCCAATGGCACCTGAAGCGCGAATCACGCGATGACAAGGCACAGCAACCGCAATTAAATTATTCGCTACAGCACTAGCTGCAGCACGAATAGCTTTGGGTTTTTCGGCTTGTTTTGCCAAAGTCTGATAACTGATCACAGAGCCTGCGGGAATAGCCAACAGTGCTTGCCAAATCTGTTGTTGAAATTCAGTACCCACCAAAATAAGTGGTATAGATTTTTTTTCCAACACAGTCTGAACAACAGCGAATAAATGCGGATTATCTTTAGCAACTGATTGATATTGTGTTTTGGGCCAGCGCTTTTTTAATTGCGCTGCTATTTCCGGTTCTGCTAAAGACAACGCAAAATAGCATAAAACGCCATCAAGCATTGCCGCATAACACACACCAAAAGCAGTGGTGACTTCGCCGCAGATTAATTGGCCCGATAGCTGAGCAGCTTGTTGTGGGGAAAAATAATTAATTTCCATAACACCTTTCCTATTTCGATAATTGATGAACCATATCCTTCATGACCAGATGCACTATAGCTCGCAGGCAACGCATTTCCCCTGCTAGACAAAAGGTTAAATCCTTATGCTCTGCCAAGAATTTTTTATTTTCTTGTTCTATTTCACCTAATAAATCATCAGCACAGGTTAATAATTGTTCCACTTGAAAATCTAATAATCGAATTATGGTTTTTTGGCCAATGCCCAAACTATGACCTGCCTCTAACAATAAAGCACGGTTTACTTCACCAAAAGTTTGTCTACCCAATAGGGGCCAAGCAAGCGAAGTAGCTGGCCAATGTCGCTTATCCATTGCTGGCGTATCGTATACACCAATAGCTAATAAATCGTAATGTGGCGCCAGTTGTATGCCATCAGGCTCCACTAAAAAAGAAAGATTTTTCAAATGCATGTCACTATTTCCCGTCAGTAAATTAAATACTAACCAGGAAAACAATCGCAACCGCGCAGTGGCTGGCACACTACATAAACTCGCTAAGACTGCCAAATTTTCTAGGCTAGCGGCACGATATTTAAATTGACGATCTCTATTCAATAGTTGACACGCATCAATTGCGTGACGCCTGCGCACTTGGTTGCCTTGCTGCACCCGATCAAAACGCTCAATGAGATAAATCGGTTCAGGAGTATATAAGCGCGATACCGAGGGCACTACTAATTTTAAAGCATGTGCTAAACGCATAGTAAAATATTCATTGATTGCGCTGTGGGCATAATCCACATCTGAATGATTGGGTTTTAAAATATGCGTGGAAGGTGTGCTGCCTATTGGCTCAAACAATAACCCATCACGATAAATCACCGGTAATTTATGCTGTGCGCCTGCTAAAGACATACGCTTCGGTGCTTGAGCAAACAAGGAAGCTCGCGGCAATTGTTTAACCCGCGCATGAAGATCGGCATAAGATAATGGCCGCTCACCTTGTGGCTGCAGCTCATCGGGTGTTTCTAATAACACCAAAGAACCGGCAGATTCCGCGCCATAATAAGCTAACAAAGCAAAGGCATCGGACGCATCGAGTTTGGCATCTTTCGCTAATAAAGTACGCGCTGCTTCTTCTGGTAATAAATTATCGAAAAACCATTGGATGCTCCGCTGCGTGCTGTTATCTACCAGAGGCTCCACTTGCAAAGGCAAGGCAGGACTAATGGCATAACCTCCAGCAGCAGATAACCACTCTTGCGCATAAGTAAAAGACCAAACACCTTGATCATCGCATAACTCACCCACACGCTGTGAATTGATCAACGCATGTAACTTTCTCATGAGCTTGCTCTAGGTTTTTTCATTGGTGGTTTTTTAATTTGCCGTAAAGCGGCATAGTGCACAGCAACTGATTCCGGCATATCTGCATATAAAGCGATGCCTAATTCCTTGAGCACCTTTAATACATTATCCAACCGAGCACCTGGCGCACCTTTTTCTAAACTGCCCAAAAATACATCTGAAACACCAGCTGCGCCCGCAGCATCATCTTGTCGCAAACTATGCGCTTTGCGCACAGCACGAATCAGATTGCCTATATCAATGGGTTGAACGATTGGAATTTGCATGAAGCCCCCTAAAAATCCTAAGACTTGTTAGGATTATAGGGGAGAAAAGCAGGATTTAATACAAAATCCTAAGAGGTGTTAGGATTTTGAGATATTACTAATCAGGGTTAACACCCAACGACTGATCTAGTAACGTATATGGGTTATCACCTTGGGCCATTACTGTCCGGCGTTGCTGTTCAAAAGATTCTATAGCGTGCGCTAATTCAGCTGGTCGCTCCTTGAGCAACTGAGGAGAAACGCTGCAAGCAAAATTGGCTAAGCTATGCTGCTTACCGTCAAAGTTAATACTTAATTGATCTACAAGATATATAGCCCCTCGTAATCTATTGAGCTCACCAGATAATTGATCCGTATTTCCCCTGCGTTTTTGGGCCTTTGCAAGATCAAGATCTACTCTTTTGATAAGCGCAACAAAGTCAGAAACTTTTTTCACCTGCATGGCAGTAACTTGTTGCTCAGGTGTTTTCGCTTTTTTGGAAAATAAGGATAAAAACTTCTGCCATAAGGAAGGTTTTTGAATGGAGGCAGAAGAATTAGCTACTGGAGATTGAGGTTTCTGCTCACTTGCTGATGCAGCGCGAGAATCTGAAATTTCTTTATCAACAGAAGAAGAACGCAGCGTACTTACCCCTGACGTATTTGTTCTTGAAACAATAGAATTTCCACGTGATGAAGGAGTGACCGCTTGCATATAAGATGAAGTGCGCTGCCGCAATTCAACTGTCAACCCAAAGTTAAAATGTCCCCTTTTTCATACCTTGAACTAAAGCTCAACAAGCTGCCGTTTTACGCCAAGGATGGTGCGGCGAAGTATATTCCAAAATCAAAATGAGTCTAAAGGAATGGGCAAAAGCTATGCCCGCATCTGACAGTCTTCATGGATTTGTTTAAATAATAATGCACGTTCTTTCTGTAAATAATCGGCCGCTTCATTATCA
>CAXNEI010000109.1:0-5239 GCA_964201195.1 Gammaproteobacteria bacterium | reverse complement strand
AAAATATCAAAGTCAAACGATTATTTTTTTTCTTCGCTGATCGTCATCGTCACGCATGGCTTTCACATATTGACCGCAAGAAAATTGATTTTGGTGAGGGTAAACGCATGTTGGTAAAGGGGGGTAAGTTTGATCCTGTTTACCAAATTACTGTGCCGAAAGAGTTTTTTGCAGGAAAAGAAAATGGCCTATAGCGACCTCTACCGCAAGCAGTTAGTTTTATTAATTAAGATGCTTCCCTTTGTAGCTCAAGAAAAATGTTTTGCCTTGAAAGGCGGCACGGCAATTAATCTTTTTATCCGTAATTTACCCCGTTTATCCATAGATATTGATCTCACTTATCTTCCCGTGAAAGAACGTAAGCAATCACTAGAAGAAATTGATCATGCATTAAAGAAAATAGCGAATGCTATTCTTTTATCGGATACCACTATACATATAAATCAATCCGCACCCAGTAGCCAAAAAGAAATCACTAAATTAGTGGTGCGGACAAAAGACGGTGTGCAAATAAAAATTGAAGTGACGCCTGTCTTGCGGGGCTGTGTTTATGAGCCAGTTCTACTGTCTGTGTCTCAACAGGTTGAGCAGGTATTTGGTTTTGCAGAAATCCAAGTAGTGTCCTTTGCCGACTTGTATGCAGGGAAAATTATTGCAGCATTAGATCGCCAACACCCAAGAGATTTATTTGATGTCCATCAGCTGTTAAATAATGAAGGCATCAGTGATGATTTGCGTACAGCAATAATTATTTATCTCATTAGCCATGAGCATTCTCCTCACTCTTTATTGAATCCTGTGCGGTGCGATATCACCCAAGATTTTTCACAAAACTTTATGGGGATGACAGATGCAGATATTTCTCTTGAAATGCTATTGCAGGTTAGAGAGCAACTCATTGCTGAAGTAGTGAAAAAAATGCCTCACCATCACAAAGATTTTTTACGCTCTTTTTATCGTCGACAGCCCAATTGGATATTGCTTGGGTTGCAAGAAGCTCAACATCTTCCAGCCGTAAAATGGCGAGAAATGAATTTAGATAAATCGGGGAAAGGCACCTGTGAAGCTTTATTGTCTAAATTAGAAGAAGTCATAGGTAGAGAATAAAAATATGATGGTCACTTTTATTTCCCAATGCCAGAAAAACGCACTCAAAAAAACGCGTCGAGTGCTGGATGCTTTTGCGGATCGTATAGGTGATAACGCCTGGCAAACCGTAATTACGGAAGATGGACTAATCAGCGTGAAAAAAATGCTGCGCAAAACGGCCAGTAAAAATACTGCAGTAGCTTGTCATTGGATTCGATCACGCAGCAGAAGTGAGTTGGTTTGGGTGGTGGGGAATAAGAATAATTTTAATGAACAGGGTGTGGTGCCAGTAAATATAACTGAAAAAGAGGTTTTTATGGATGTCATAACAGACAAACCTAAAGCTGGTGTAATGTATGCCAACACTAAGTTACAACCGTTATCTGAGCACCTATTTGCGGTAGGTTATTTCGCTGAGCAATTACATAGAAAGCTATTGCCTGAAGCGCCGCAGTTTTCGATAGTTAATTTTATTGCTGGTTGTTTACACGACATCGGAAAAATTGACCCTTTATTTCAATCTTGGGTAACGAATCCAAAAAAGAAAGGTTTTATCACCGATGATGGCCAGCATATTGATGATGCTAAATTCAGTTTTGAAAAACACCCAAGACATAATGAAGTATCCCTTCTGCTTTATCATCTTTTAGATAACTCAGAATTAAAGGCGATAAATCCAGCTAACAAACGCTCAATTAAACATGCTATATATTGGCATCATGCTAAGCCCTATCGTAAAGATAAAAATGCTTTTACGACTTATAAAGATATCTGCAAAAAGCTCATTGCAAATCAAAAAGGAACTGTTTTAAACGATATTGTGGAGCAAGCGCAGTCGCTGCTCAAACAAGTTTCGGGGATCGATAAAAAGTACCGAGAGTTGGATAAAACATCACTAGAGCAAGCATTTATTGTGCAGGCTTTAAATGATATGGAAAACAGTCTACCTGATGCGCCAGCTTTACCTAGTTACAAAGAATATGAACTGGAAGAAACAGTAAAAGCCAATAGTGGAAATGTTGAAACCAATGCGCTCAATAATATTGTGCGCGCTTGTGTAATTACTGCGGACAGGCTGATTTCGGCATTAACGGCAAATGAATTGCACGAAGCAATATTGAATCGTTCGCTTGGTGAAACAGTTGATAAGCTACTTGAAGTTAATTCAACATTAAGTTCTGAAATAGAGACCTGCCTTGCTACTTTTTTTCCAAATAGCGACAGAAGTATTAAACAAAGTGAAATAGCACAGCAACTCACACTGGCAGAGGACGTAGCCGTTTTAGCTGGTGCTGCCGGATGTGGTAAAACCAAAATTGCATTGGAATGGGCAAAATTAAAGAGAGTAAAGCAAATTATTTGGGTGTGCCCAAGAGTGCAAGTTTGCCAAGGTTTGTTTTATGAACTGACTTCAGAACAATATTTGCCAAATAGCACAATTGAGATCAATACCGGTGAATTCAAGTTTCATAACCAATGGGACAACCCAATACCAGAGGACGAAAACTTTTCTGGCGACATTATTATTACCACGATAGATCAAATACTCGGTTCAGTGATCAGTCATACCAAAGCCAACACCTTGATAGATTTTTTAAACGTCCATGTCGTATTTGATGAATTTCACGAATACGTCAACATGCCTGCGTTTAACTTACTTTTTGCAGAGCTTATTGCGGCGAAAAAAATGCAAGAGCAACATGCAAATACCTTACTGGTATCAGCTACTCCACATTATGTGTTTGTTGAAGATTTACTTGGGATTCATAAAGATGATATCAAAGTGATGCCTTCATTTAACCAAAGCCAGTATCAACTTGAATTCAAAGTATTTAAGGACAGCCTGCTAGATAAATCTAATCCATTATTTACGCCACAAACTGAGTGTACTTTTGTCATTAGCAATATGGCGCTGACAGCGCAAAATAGTTTTATTGCTAACCAGCACAATGAAAACGCAGTGCTACTGCATTCAAAATTTATTAAGAGCGATAAGCAAAAATGGTTTGAAGAAGTGTACGAATCATATAAACAAGGTGGCACACGCAAATTCGATGTATTGCGCAGTGGCCCCATAGTGCAAGCTTCTTTAAATATCAGTTGTGATGCTATGGTGGCAGAAATCACCAGCGCTGAGGATTGTTTGCAACGCTTAGGCCGTTTAGATCGTTTTGGCGAAAACGACGCGGTGAATGTTTATACCCTTGCTGTACCTGAATCTATCGCAAACGCAAAAGGAAAGAGCCCATCGTCACGGTTTTTAGCCAAAATGTATGTATTGAGCTCAGTGCGCGCCTGGTATCAATTTCTGCTTAATTCTCTGGAAAACAAAGTATTCTCACTGCGAGAAATCTACGATCTTTATCGGGAGTTTCATCGTGCAGAAAGCACGAAGCGCTTTATTGAGAGTGATTTAGTGGCAGCATTAAAGGAAAGCGTTAACAAGATAAATTTAAAAGTTATTGATCCAATCGTGGTTCAACCAAAGAAAAACAAAGATCAGAAGCGCAGCAAAATCAGCAAAAGTTCTTTAAGAGGTGATAATCGTTTTGTACAACTCGCTGTTGTTGATTTGAGCAACCCTGAGAAAATTAACTTTCTCGAAGAATACGCATATTCAATGCCGCTGGATGACGATAGCAATATTGATAATTTAACCTATTCAACCAATGCTATTCGTGGTTATGGTCAAAGTGACAAAGACTTGCTGGCGCACATGTTTAAAAAACACCACAACATAATGGGAGGAGTTAAATCATATAACGATAATGTGTTGTTAAATGAAGCACGTGATCCGGAGTTACCTATCTATTTGAGTTATACCGGCAACGATTTGCTACAAGTAGGAGGTGATAGCGCTAGGCATGCCCACGCCATTTATTATGCGGTTTGTGATAAGCAACCCATAGGTGCAATTTCAATCAATCAAATTAATCAAACCACAGAAGACGAGGAATAAATCATGGAAAAAGTAACTGGTATTAAAAGCGTAGATTTTAAAATTAAAGCATTGGGTCACGGGGTAGTGAACTGGAATGGATCGCCAAATTTAACTAAATTCGATCATGTGAAAAATAAGTACAAGAATTTAACAAACCATAATATGCCGAAGATTAGAGGCTACTCGAATATAAGAGAGTTTGATGATAATGGTAATGCTAAATTTTACCGTCAACCAGAAGAGATCGATTTTTCCAAGTCAAAACTTTATATAAGTCAAAATTGTATACGCCATCATTTATTTCGGGGTGAGCCTTACAATCTCCAATCTCCTGAATTACTAACTAATCCAATAAAACTTTTGTGTTCAACGGTTGGGCTAATGAGAGGTTACGTAATACCTAAGAATGAAAACAAACGCACAAGTCCATTGCTATTGACTGATTTTGTCGATCAATTAGGGAATGGAAATTATGAACAAATGGGGCAGTCAGGTACAAAAGAGAAAAAAGAAAACAAAGATGGAAAAGAATCCAGTAACTCAATTTTTTCAAAAACAACTTTTGGAGATACGGAATATATTGCTTACGGTTCAATTAGCATTGAGCAGTTACAGTTTATTCCTTTGTGTGCAGATTTTGGGCGTGAAGCAATGAAAATAAATAATCCCGAAGAAGGTAAAAGCGTGGCTGAGAAGATCACCCATTACTTGCAATCTATTTCTAGTAACAAAGAAGTTAAGGCAACATACCATAAAAATTATGTGCGTATTGGCTCTATTTTTGATGAAGGAGAAGAGGGGGTTTTGCTTAATGATGCCGCAATGGATGTGTTGATAAATCAGATGATAAATCTATTAGAAAATCTGAGCATTAGGCAAGCGAAAGGTTATATGTACGTAGATTCGGTACTTGTTGATTATAACGACAGCAATAAGGCTAAAGATATGTTTCGCATTAAAGAACGTGAAAGTGAAATAAAAAATAAAAAGCTAAGCCCATATGCTGTTTATTATAAAGGCAAGTAGTTATGAAGATAATAATAGAATTTGACTCATGCTGGCAGACTGGTTTTTTGGGTGGGGATCCCAATAAGCCTGTAAGCAAAAAGGAAAATGATAGGCCATTTATAGCAACGTCAAAAACACGAGGGGAGAAATATCAACCTATTACGCTAGATACTGTAATGGGGATTTTATTGCGCTTAATTG
>CAXNEI010000108.1:0-5259 GCA_964201195.1 Gammaproteobacteria bacterium | reverse complement strand
TGGGCACCATTATGGGTGATTGATTTCCCCATGTTCGAGAAAAATAATGAAGGCCGTTGGTCTGCCTTACATCATCCTTTTACTGCGCCTTCTTGCTCCGCAGAGGAATTGCAAAACAATCCGGGTACCGCTTTGTCTCGTGCTTATGACATGGTGTTAAACGGTATTGAATTAGGTGGCGGCTCTATTCGAATTCATCAACAAGATTTGCAGCAAGCGGTATTTAATTTATTAGGCATTGGTGAAGCGGAAGCACGAGAAAAATTTGGCTTCTTGCTCGATGCATTACAATTTGGTTGTCCGCCTCATGGTGGTTTAGCTTTTGGTTTGGATCGGTTGATGATGTTAATGACTAATAGTCAATCCATCCGAGAAGTTATTGCCTTTCCTAAAACCCAAACCGCTGCTTGTGTGATGACCCAAGCGCCTTCACCAGTGGATCAAAAACAATTGGATGAAGTGGGGATTCGGTTGAAGGCAACGGTGAAATAAAGACAAGGGTAAATTAAAGAGGTTGTTATGGCTGGCCACAGTAAATGGGCAAATATTAAACACCGAAAAGCGGCGCAAGATGCCAAGCGCGGTAAAGTTTTTACTAAATTAATTCGCGAAATCACTGTCGCAGCGCGAATCAGTGGGCCGTTGCCGGAAGATAATCCGCGGTTGCGCACTGTGTTGGATAAAGCACTCGGTGTGAATATGAGTCGCGATACCATCGACCGAGCGATCAAGCGCGGTGCCGGTGCCGATGATGATTCGCAGTTAGAAGAAATTACCTATGAAGGTTATGGCCCAGGTGGTGTAGCAGTTTATGTAGAGGCTATGACCGATAATCGCAATCGCACGGTGGGCGAAGTGCGTCATGCTTTCACTAAATCTGGCGGGAATTTAGGTACAGACGGTTCCGTGGCCTATTTATTTAACAAGCAGGGCGTGATTGAATTTGCCTTGGGCGTCGATGAAGATACTTTGTTAGAAATTGCTTTAGAAGCCGGTGCCGATGATTTAGTCAGTTCAGAAGATGGCGTAGAAGTGATTACTACACCAGAAGCTTTTCTTGCGGTAAAAGAAGCTTTAATTGCTAAAGGTTTTATTCCTGAGTCTGCGGAAGTCACTATGACAGCCAGCACGCAAGCCGAATTAGATGTGGAGTTAGCGGAAAAAGTAGTGCGTTTAATTGATCATTTAGAAGATCTCGATGATGTGCAAAATGTGTATTCCAATGCGCATATTTCGGTAGCGGTTTTAGAGCAGCTTGCATAAGAAAGAAACCCGCTTAGAATGAACGGAGCATAGCGTTCATAAATTTGAGGAAAAAATATGCAAGCCGTAGAATTTCAAGCTCAAGTAAAAGATGGGCATATTACTATTCCAGAAGTCTATCAGCGACAATTTGAAGGCGTGGTGCGTGTCATTATTTTAACTCAGCCCCATTCTACAACACCTAATCTGCTGGATGGTTTGCTTGATAATCCTCTAGCCATTCCTAATTTTGCACCGTTAACGAGAGATCAATCGCATGACCGCTATTGAGGGCGCTTGTTTTGTCGATACGAATATATGGCTTTATGCTTTAGTTGATGGGCAAGGTAAGGCGCCGCAGGCGAAACAAGCGCTGCAGCAGTGCCAGCCAGTTATCAGTACACAGGTGATTAACGAAGTTTGTATTAACTTAATAAAAAAGGCTGCTTTTGATGAAGCGAAAATTGCAGAAATTATTCATTCTTTTTATAACAAATATGAAGTGATTGAAATCGACAAAAGCATTCTGTTAACCGCCTCTCAGTTAAGAGCGAAACATCAATTTTCTTTTTGGGATAGCGGCATTGTTGCCTGTGCCTTAGCCAGTGGCTCGACCATTTTACTTTCCGAAGATTTGCATCAGGGAATGTTGATTGAAAAACAATTAAAAGTTATTAATCCATTTAAGTTAAGCAGTTAATCGAATGACCCTCATCCTCGGTATTGATCCCGGTTCCAGAATTACCGGCTATGGTTTGATTGAAGCGACTGGTCAAACCACGCGTTATGTCGAAAGCGGTTGCTTGCGTTTGCAAACTGATTCTCTTGCTGAGCGATTAAAGCAAATCTACGTGCAGCTCACCGAAATTATTCAGCAGTATCGACCAGAACAAATGGCGATTGAGCAAGTCTTCATGGCGCGCAATCCAGATTCAGCATTGAAATTAGGTCAAGCCCGCGGTGTGGCGATTGTGGCGGCCGCTTGTGAAAATATTCCCGTGTCTGAATATTCTGCTCGCCAAGTCAAAAAAGCGGTAGTGGGAAATGGTTCGGCCGATAAACTACAAATTCAACAAATGATTCGCTTGGTATTAAATATCCCGCATAAATTACAAGCAGACGCGGCCGATGCATTGGGCATCGCATTGTGTCATGCTCATGCGCATCATTTTCAACAGCTCATTCAACAGACTGGCTCCATAAAAAATGGACGTCTGCAATAAGGGCCTGTTTAAAATCTACAAGGAATAATTATGATAGGTCGACTCGCTGGACTGGTGATTGAAAAAAAAGCGCCATGGATTTTGATCGATGTGCAAGGCGTGGGCTACGAAGTACAAGTGCCGATGACGACTTATTATGAAATTCCTGAGCTGGGTCAATCGATTTTATTGCATATTCATTTTGTGGTGCGTGAAGATGCGCAGTTATTATACGGATTTCACTCTGTATTGGATCGTTCTTTATTTCGCCAGCTATTAAAAATTAGCGGCGTTGGACCAAAATTAGCGCTGACTTTATTATCGGGTATGGAAGCCGTGCAGTTAATGCATTGTTTGGAGCGCGCTGATGTGCAGCAATTAGTGGGTTTACCCGGCGTAGGCAAAAAAACCGCTGAACGTATTGTGATGGAGATGAAAGATAAATTAGGTCAAGTAGAAGGCGCTGGTTTTACGCCGCAGCTAACAACGCCAGTAGCTGTGACCGATCAACAACAAGCGGAATTAGATGCCGAGCAAGCATTAATTTCCTTAGGCTATAAAGATAAAGATGCTAACAAAATGATTAAAGCAGTGGCTGGCGAAGCGCAGACGAGTGAGGCTATGATTCGCTTAGCCTTGAAAAAAGTAGTTGCTGCCTAAATGAAGTCTTTCTATGAAAACAGTTGAACGATTAATTGATGCTCACGAGAGTGCGCAAGAAACTTCCCTCGAATCTAAAATTCGTCCGCTGAATTTGGCGGAATATTTAGGTCAAAGGGTTGTGCGTGAGCAGATGGATTTATTTATTCGTGCGGCAAAATCTCGTGGTGAGGCTTTAGATCATACGTTAATTTTTGGGCCACCGGGTTTGGGTAAAACAACTTTAGCCGGAATTATTGCTAACGAAATGGGTGCGCGATTTAAAAGCACTTCTGGGCCAGTACTGGAAAAAGCCGGCGATTTAGCAGCTTTATTAACCCATTTAGAAGCAGGCGATGTGTTATTCGTCGATGAAATTCATCGCTTGAGCCCGGTGGTGGAAGAAATTCTTTATCCGGCGATGGAAGATTATCAATTAGATATTATGATTGGCGAAGGGCCTACGGCACGCTCTATTAAAATTGATTTACCGCCTTTTACTTTGGTGGGCGCTACTACACGTGCTGGTTTATTAACCTCTCCTCTGCGTGATCGCTTTGGCATTGTGCAACGCCTTGAATTTTACACCACGGAAGAATTAGCTAACATTGTGTTGAGATCGGCGCATATTTTAAAAGTGGCGTTGGAAAGTGCAGGCGCAACGGAAATTGCCCGTCGTAGTCGCGGTACGCCAAGAATTGCGAATCGTTTATTACGTCGAGTCCGTGATTATGCGCAAGTAAAAGCCGATGGAATTATTACGGAATCAGTTGCTGCAGCAGCACTGACTATGTTGGATGTGGATGAGCAAGGTTTTGATGCCATGGATCGGCGTTTATTATTAGCCATTGTCGAAAAATTTGATGGCGGCCCGGTGGGCTTAGACAGTTTAGCTACGGCGTTAAGCGAAGAGGCTGGCACGTTAGAAGATGTGATTGAGCCCTATTTAATTCAGCAAGGGTATTTAATTCGCACGGCACGTGGTCGGATGGTAACAGCGCGCACTTATCGGTTGTTGGGTTTGCCGGTGGCACAAAGGGAATTAGAGGATTAATTAGGGTAAGGGCTTCGACAAGCTCAGCCCGAACGGTATTTGTGGGATAGCTCCCTTTTTTGTTAAAGGGGGAAATTAAACAGTAAATAGATTGAAATAAAAGAGGCTCCCCGTGACACAAGATTTTTCCATTCTATCGATTATCTTACATGCCAGCATTCCGGTGCAGATAGTCATGTTAATTTTACTCCTCGTGTCTTTTTTTTCTTGGAGCATTATTTTTCAGCGCTGGCGAGAATTTCGTTCAGCACGTATTGCTCTGGCGGGTTTTGAAGAACGCTTTTGGTCGGGCATGGATCTCAGTCGACTCTATAGCCAAGCGAATCAGAATCCTAACTTTAATAGCGGACAGGAAAGTATTTTTCGTGCGGGATTCAAAGAATTTACTCGCTTACGCCAAACTAAAACTACGGATGCAGAAGCGGTGATGGAAGGCGTACAGCGCAGTATGCGAGTGGCTTTTTCTCGTGAACAAGAAAAATTAGATAAGAATTTACCTTTTTTAGCGACGGTGGGTTCGACAAGTCCTTACGTAGGCTTGTTCGGTACTGTGTGGGGAATTATGAATTCTTTTTTATCTTTGGCACAGCAAAATCAGGCCAGTTTGCAAGTGGTTGCTCCGGATATTGCGGAAGCATTAATTGCTACCGCTATGGGTTTATTGGCAGCGATTCCAGCAGTGGTTGCCTACAATAAATTTTCTGCAACCGCCGATCAATTAATGAATGCATATACGACTTTCACCGATGAATTTTCTAGTGTATTGCACAGAAAAGTGCATACCCATGAAGAAAATAATACCGTGACAGCAAGCTGAAAGGCAGAAAATTATTATGTCACCTATTCAAAATAATCGTCGTCGACGTAAAGCTATGGCAGACATCAACGTAGTGCCTTATATCGATGTGATGTTGGTGTTATTGGTGGTTTTTATGGTGGCTGCGCCCTTATTAACGCAAGGGGTGAAAATTGATTTACCGAAGGAATCTTCGCAACCGATTAAAACCACCGAAGAGCCAGTGATTGTCAGCATTAAGCCTGATGGCAGTTATTGGTTTAAACATGGCGCAGCGGCTTCACAACCTATGGCATGGGAAGTCTTGCAAACAGAGGTTGAGCTTT
>CAXNEI010000107.1:0-5260 GCA_964201195.1 Gammaproteobacteria bacterium | reverse complement strand
GAAAATGATGAATCAAATTGAATCGGATCGCGCTGGCGTAGTTCGCGCTATTTTGGTCAATAACGGCGAGCCGGTGGAATACGACCAACCGATGTTTGAGATTGTTTAGTATGTTCAACAAACTGCTGATTGCTAACCGCGGAGAAATTGCCCTACGCATTTTGCGCGCCTGCAAAGAGCTCGGCATTAAAACCGTGGCAGTCTATTCCACCGCCGATCGCGATTTAATGCATGTGCGCTTAGCCGATGAAGCCGTGTGTATTGGCCCGGCAAAAGCCAACGACAGTTATTTAAATATCTCTGCCATTATTAGCGCCGCTGAAGTCACTGGCGCTGACGCCATTCATCCTGGCTATGGTTTTCTTTCAGAGAATGCGCATTTTGCTGAAGCAGTGATTAAAAGTGGTTTTCACTTTGTCGGGCCACGACCAGAAACCATTAAGCAAATGGGCAATAAATTATCTGCCTTAAAAGTCATGGCGGAAATGGGTATTCCTACGATTCCGGGTTCGGGCAAAGCTTTGTCCTTGCAATCCAGCCGCAATCGCGCACTAGCAAGAAAAATCGGTTATCCCGTTATTATTAAAGCTGCTGCTGGCGGCGGCGGTCGTGGTATGCGCATCGTCAAAGATGATTTACATCTAGCGCGCTCCATTGAGCTCACTCAAGCAGAAGCCTTAGCGGCTTTTGGCAACGGCAGCGTCTATATGGAAAAATTTCTCGAGCAGCCTCGTCATATTGAAATTCAAGTGCTGTGCGATACTCAAGGCCATGCTATTCATTTAGGCGATCGCGATTGCTCGCTGCAACGCCGTCATCAAAAAGTCATGGAAGAAGCACCAGCACCCGGTATTCCGCAAAAATTAAAAGATCAAATTGCTACTCGTTGCGTGGAAGCCTGTAAAGCCATTGGTTATGTAGGCGCCGGCACCTTTGAATTTCTCTATGAAAACGAGCAATTTTATTTCATTGAAATGAATACCCGCATTCAAGTAGAGCATCCCATAACTGAAATGATTACCGGCGTTGATATTGTTAAGGAGCAAATCAAGATTGCTGCAGGCGAACCACTCACGCTTGAGCAAAAAGATATTCAACTGCGCGGCCATGCCATTGAATGCCGAATCAACGCCGAAGATCCCAACACCTTTTTGCCCAGCCCCGGGAAAATTCATTATTATCATCCGCCGGGCGGCCCAGGTGTTCGAGTCGACTCTCACATTTATACTGGCTACCAAGTGCCGCCTTATTATGACTCGCTGCTGGGCAAAATTATTGTCCACGCCGACACCCGCGAACAAGCCATCATTCGGATGCGCAATGCTTTGGATGAAATGGTGATCGACGGCCTACAGACCAATCTTTCGGTACATAGAAATAAAATTCTTACTCAACCGAATTTTCTCAGTGGAGAAATGACTATTCATAGCTTCGAAGATTTTTTGGATCCCGCCCATGGCTGAGTGGATTCAACTAACAACCCAATGCATTGAGTCGCAAGCAGAAGCCATAGAGGATTATCTCCTCGAGTTAGGCGCTGTCTCGGTGACTTTCCAAGATGTGCAAGATACGCCGATTTTTGAACCTGACCTGGGCACCACACCTCTGTGGCCGAACACACAAGTGGTCGGACTGTTTGAAAGCAACTACGATCTGGACATCCTCCGCCAACAGTTTCAACAAACCTGGCCCAATCAACCGATGCAGCTGGAAGTTCTACCGGATCAAGATTGGACCCAATCCTGGATGGATAATTACCACCCACTGAAGTTCGGCGAGCATTTTTGGGTAGTGCCCAGCTGGCTAGAACCGCCGAATCCGGAAGAGCCCTATATCTTGCTCGACCCCGGTTTAGCCTTCGGCACCGGCACCCATGAGACTACGGCTTTATGCTTGGATTGGCTTAGCAATCAACAGCTTAACAACAGCACCCTGATCGATTATGGCTGTGGCTCCGGCATTCTTGCGGTCGCCGCGCTGAAATTAGGCTGTGACATGGCTTACGGTGTCGATATAGATCCGCAGGCTTTGCTGGCAACCCAGCAAAATGCTGAGCTGAATCAAGTCAAGGTACATACCTATCTACCTGAAGCATTTGCCAGCACCATACAATGCGATCATTTAATAGCCAATATTCTTTATGGGCCGTTGATTAGCCTGGCACCACAGTTAATGCAGCAAGTGAAACCGGGCGGCCACATTGCTTTATCCGGTCTCCTGCAAGAACAAGCTGAAGCCATTCGCCAACACTATGCGCCTTGGGTAAATTGGCAGGCACAAGTGAATCGTAATGAATGGTGCCTGTTAAGCGGAATTAAACTTCCCCCTTTGACAAAGGAGTTTGTCGCATAAATACGAAGTCAATTAGATGAAGTGGCTGAATATACAGAGTAATCCGTTCGCCCTGAGCTTGTCGAAGGGCCGACTCGTTGAGAATGGGCTTCGACGGGCTCAGCCCGAACGGACATTATTCATAAGCAAGAGATAAGTTACCAATGCCTCCGCAAGACCCCGCTAACCCCGAGACACTCTCCATCGATCTGCCCGAAGATATGCTCAAGGCTAATCCTGAATTGCAAGAGCTGATGGATTTACTGAAAGATCTGGAAGATTCCTTTCAGCTTCAGCCGACTCAAACAACGCAGCCTCCTGATCCTCCACCTACAGAGCAGATTGAAGCAGAAGAAATCCCTGCACCCATCACCGCTCCAGAAGAAGCTATTGAAACAGAGAACCCTCTCTCGCCTTGCTTAGCGGAACTTAACCCCACTGAATTTGTTTTAGCATCACCTGAACAAACAGAAGAAAAAAAAATCGCGCATCAAACTAAACTCAAAAGGCGGACCATAGGGATTAGCCTCTTATCGCTGTGCACAGTGATGATCTATTTATTTTTTAATTTTGAGGCACTCAGCCGCGATCCCCATTGGCATCCAACCATTGCAAGCCTTTGCGCAGTTTTATCCTGCGATGCACCTTTGCCCGTAGATATTAGCCAAATTAAAAGTTCTAAGCTGGTATTGCATCCTGATGTCAAGCATAAAAATAAATTATTATTAGATGCTGTTATTTATAATCAAGCGGCATTTGCGCAACCTTTTCCTGATATCGAACTACGCCTCACCGATCACTATCAACAACCCATAGCACAACATCGCTTTCATCCTATGGATTATCGTCAAGGCCAATTGCTGAATATCAGCGCCATGCCATCACAGCAACCTATTCATATCACTCTGTCAATTCCTAACCCGAATATTTCGATTTTAAATTATGAATTAAAATTCTATTCCTCTTTACAAAGCGGGCTCAAACGGTATCATACCACCCACGTTCCTTCAGGGAATTAAATAGCGATTTTACATCGTACCGAACTCACGACCATTCAATCTGAGACAGAACCATCAGTTGATCTCAGGTTCAGTGAGCATGGGAAAAGTAGTTATCAATGGAGAGGAATCAATGAGTCAACTGAATACCAACGAAGCTCTGTCCGATCGCGAGAAGTCTAGCTTCCATCTCAGATCTGCGCCTTCAAGTCTTACGTCAGCTTCTGATCAATCAGCAGCACCAACATTGCGTGATACCGTAGCACATGCTTTGAAAAATTATTTTGCCCATTTAGATGGCCAACCGGTAACAGATATCTATCAAATGGTATTATCTGAAATCGAACCCCCTTTGTTAGAAGCGGTATTAAAATATACCCGCAACAACCAAAGCAAAGCCTCTGTATTATTGGGTTTAAATCGCGGAACCTTACGAAAAAAATTACAAACTCACGGTTTGTTATAAGGTTATTGACGTGTCTGTCCAGCAAGCGCTCATTAGTGTTTCGAATAAATCCGGTTTAATTCCTTTCGCTAATGCACTTGCTGAGATGGGCATTCATTTGCTGTCCACTGGCGGCACCTATAAAATATTACAAGAAGCAAAAATTCCTGTAGAGGAAGTTTCCCACTACACAGGCCTGCAGGAAATGATGGATGGGCGGGTAAAAACCCTCCACCCAAAAATTCACGGCGGCATCTTAGGTCGACGCGGCATTGATGATGAAGTCATGCAGCAGCAAAATATTCGGCCGATCGATTTAGTGATCGTTAATTTATATCCCTTCGCTGAAACCATTGCCAAACCCAACTGCCCTTTTGCAGAAGCCGTTGAACAAATCGATATTGGTGGCCCCACTCTATTAAGAGCCGCAGCAAAAAATCATCGCGATGTCGGCGTGATTGTGGATCCACAAGATTATGAAAAAATTATTGCCGAACTCACTGCGCAGAAAAAATTAACCGACGCCACACGTTTAAGCTTGGCGCAAAAAGCCTTTCAACATACTGCGCAATACGACACCACCATTGCGGCTTATTTAAAAACCCAATTAACCGAAGCCAGCGCAGAAACTACATTCCCTGAAACCTTTTCCCTGCAATTAAAAAAACAACAAGACTTACGCTACGGTGAAAATCCCCATCAACAAGCCGCCTTTTATGTAGAAACACCAGCGCCTGCAGGAACTATTGCCAGCGCACAACAACTACAAGGCAAAGAATTATCTTTTAATAATATTGCTGATACTGATACGGCTTTAGAATGCGTAAAAAGTTTTTCCCAACCCGCTTGCGTCATTGTCAAACACGCCAACCCTTGCGGCGTTGCACTCGCTGATAATTTATTAGCAGCATACGATCAAGCTTATGCGACTGATCCTACTTCTGCTTTCGGCGGCATTATCGCGTTCAACAGAACGCTCGATGAAAAAACTGCACAAGCGATTTTAGATCGCCAATTTGTTGAAGTAATTATCGCACCCGATATTTCTGCCGAAGCAAAAAAATGTTTCGAGAAAAAACCCAATATTCGCATGTTAATTTCTGGCGCTTGGCCGAAAACTGAAAATGCCTTTCATCATTATCAACGCGTACACGGCGGCTTATTGGTGCAAACCAACGACCATCTATTATTAGATAATAAATTATTAGACGAAAACCAATTACGCTGCGTCACTCAACGCCAACCTACCGAACAAGAAATGCAGGATTTATTATTCTGCTGGACGGTAGCCAAATTCGTTAAATCCAATGCGATTGTTTATGCGAAAAACCAACAAACCATTGGCATCGGCGCAGGCCAAATGAGCCGTGTTTACAGCGCTAAAATTGCTAATATTAAAGCCCAAGATGAAAAATTAATTGTCGCCGGCTCTGTGATGGCCTCCGATGCATTCTTCCCCTTCCGTGATGGTATTGATGCTGCTGCT
>CAXNEI010000106.1:0-5283 GCA_964201195.1 Gammaproteobacteria bacterium | reverse complement strand
CAGAATATGTGAATTTACCTTTACCCGATCCTATTCAGTTTAATAATGATATTACGCTGAATAAATTATCATTTCGTTATGCCTCTCAGGCGCCCTGGGTGCTGCGAGAATTGGAGCTCGTGATACCTAAAGGTGGTCGAATTGGTTTTATAGGTTCTACGGGTAGTGGTAAGAGCACATTGCTTGATGTAATCATGGGTCTTCTGTGTCCTGTAGAAGGCCATTTATTGATTGATGGCATAGCCATCACTTCGCAGAATCAGCGCGCTTGGCAAATGCATATTGCTCATGTGCCGCAGGCCATATTTCTCGCTGATACTTCTATTGCAGAAAATATTGCCTTTGGTGTACCTCGTGATCAGATTGATTATGATCGTATGCGGAAGGCTGCACAAAAAGCACAAATTGCCGAAACTATTGAATCTTGGGAGAGCCAATATGGTGCACTGGTAGGTGAGCGAGGAGTTCGTCTTTCTGGTGGTCAACGTCAGCGTATTGGTATAGCTCGCGCGCTTTATAAGCAAGCCGATGTTATTGTACTCGATGAGGCGACCAGTGCGTTGGATAATAAGACCGAGCGTGTAGTCATGGAAGCTATTGAGAATCTGGGCGACGAGCTTACTGTACTTATTGTGGCGCATCGACTAACCACTTTAAAAAAGTGTACTCAGATTGTTGAATTAAGCAATGGACATGTAAAAAGAACTGGTTCTTATGCAGAGCTTATTGGGCAATCTAAAGAATTGCTTTGATCAATTCTTATTGCTAGGTAGTTATTCAGAATAATTCTAATTTAAATAGAAATATTCTTTGGCATAGTTATTCGAAGTACAAAACAAAGTTAAGAAGGTTTAAATTAATGATTCCCTATGGTCGACAAGATATTAATCAAGCTGACATTGATGCGGTGATCGATGTTCTTCGTTCAGATTTTCTCACGCAGGGTTTATTTGTCCCAAAATTTGAGGAATCTGTTATTGCTTATTGTGGTGCTTCATTTGCGGTAGCAGCTAATAGCGCTACATCCGCTTTACATATTGCGTGTCTGGCTTTAGGCCTGGGGCCAGGGGATTGGTTATGGACTACCCCTATTACTTTTGTTGCCAGTGCTAATTGTGCTTTATATTGCGGTGCTCAAATTGATTTTGTTGATATAGATCCGCATACATATAACTTAAGCGTAGCCGATCTTGCTGAAAAGTTAATTCAGGCTGAAAAAGTTGGTAAATTGCCTAAAATAGTAGTGCCAGTGCATCTATGCGGCCAACCTTGTGATATGGCTGCAATTTATGCATTAAGTCAGCAATATGGCTTCAAGATTATTGAGGATGCTTCACATGCTATTGGCGGTAGCTATAAAAATGAGCCTATAGGTAATTGTCGTTATAGTGATATTACTATTTTCAGTTTTCATCCTGTAAAAATTATTACTACAGGAGAGGGGGGGATGGCGCTTACCAATAATTTAGAGTTAGCGAATTGTATGCGTCGATACCGCAGTCATGGTATTACGAGTGATGTTAGTCAGATGAAGCTCATGCCTAGTGATGAAATTTGGAATTATCAACAAATTCAGTTGGGTTTTAATTATCGCATGACGGATATCCAGGCGGCTCTAGGAGTGAGCCAAATGGCTCGTTTAGATGAGTTTGTAGAAAGGCGTCATTACATTGCTCGGCGCTATGATAACGAATTAGTTGGTCTTCCACTGTTAGCTCCATGGCAGCATCCGGATAGTTATTCTAGCTATCATTTATATCCAATTCGCATAAAGTTAGGCGGGTGCGAGAATGGTACCCAGCGATATGTTTACGATACTCTGCAAATGGCAGGTATCAATGTCAATCTGCACTACATTCCCGTTTATCGTCAACCTTATTACGAATTAATGGGTTTTAAATCGGGTTATTGTCCTGAGTCAGAAAAATATTATAAAGAAACCATTAGCTTACCTATGTATCCAGCCATGAATGAAAGGCAACAAGAGCAAGTAATTTCTGTATTAAATGAGATATTTCAATGAAGCTTGCTGTTATTCCTGCTCGTGGTGGTAGCAAACGTATTCCACAAAAAAATATTAAGATGTTTGCTGGTAAACCAATGATTGCTCATTCAATTGAGATGGCTTTGGCTTCTAAATTATTTGATCGTGTTATTGTTTCGACCGACGATGAAGAAATTGCGAATGTTGCTCGTGAATTTGGTGCAGAAGTACCTTTTATGCGCCCCGATGAATTATCTAATGACTACGCAGCAACCACTGAAGTTGTTGCGCACGCCACTCAATGGGCGTTGAGTCAGGGAATAGCATTAGATGCAGTATGTTGTATTTATGCTACAGCACCTTTTATTCAAAAAGCCGATCTTATTCGTGGTTGGGAAGTGCTTAATTCTAATGATTGGGCTTATACTTTTACTGTGGCCGACTTTGCTGCTCCTATTTTTCGTTCATTTAAGCAGATGCCTAATGGTGGAATAGAAATGTTTTTCCCCGGGCATTTTTCAGCGCGTTCTCAAGATTTACCTGTGGCATTACATGATGCAGGTCAGTTTTACTGGGGGCGTCCTAATGCGTGGATTGAAGGGGTTAAAATTTTTGATCAGCATTCATTTCCAATTATTATTCCTCGTTGGCGCGTGCAAGATATTGATACATTGGAAGATTGGCAGCGAGCTGAACTGCTGTGGGAAGTGATTTCTCAGTATCATGCGTAATATTCTCATTCGTGCAGATGCCTCTGCCTCTATTGGCACCGGTCACGTGATGCGTTGTTTAACGCTAGCTGATGAGATTGTGAAGCATAATGCAACAGTTACTTTTATTTGTCGGCAATTGCCAGAATATTTAAAACAATTGATTCAGTCTCATCATGCTCTTTTAGAGTTATCTGTTTGGGCGATAGATAATAATTCTCCACCTGAAGGAATTTGGTCTCAGGGGCAACAATTAAAAGATGTCAAAGAAACGATTAACGTTACTTCAGAAACTCTTTGGGATTATCTGGTTGTCGATCATTATCGTTTAGATCATGTTTGGGAAAAAGAATTCCGTAATTATACAAAGAAAATTTTAGTTATTGATGATTTGGCAGATCGTATTCATGATTGTGATCTGTTGCTTGATCAGAATTTTTATATGGATATGAATGATAGATATGTTGATAAAGTACCGGCGCATTGCCAATTGTTGTTGGGGCCAAAATACGCATTATTGCGTGATGAGTTTCGTCAAGCACATGTACACGCAAAGCCGCGCACGGTTATAAACCGAATTCTCGTGTGTTTCGGTGGTTCTGATCCAGACAACTATACTGGTCGAGTGATTGATGCCTTGGCGCAAATGAATTTGAAAAATATTGCAATCGATGTGGTCATTGGTGCTCAGCATCCAGCTCCTGATGCTATTGAATCTTTAAGTAAAAGAAATAATTTTTCTTGTCATATCCAAGTGAATAATATGGCGGAATTAATGTTAGCTGCAGATTTGGCTATAGGTTCAGGTGGCTCAATTAGTTGGGAGCGTTGTTGTTTAGGATTGCCCGCTTTATGCTTTAGTCTTGCGGCTAATCAGGTGGCTATTCTGGAATCGCTGCATTATTGTGGCGCCATACTTTATTTGGGAGCTAGTGAATCGGTTTCGTTAGACATTTTACGTGACAGTCTTTTATCTATGATTGACGATGTTGATCAATTCGAGAAAATGTCCGTTTGTTCACTTGAATTAGCGGATGGATGTGGTGCTTATCGCGTCTCTCATGAGTTATTGGCTGCATGAAAATATCCATATTGTGTACAGATCCATTGCATCCGGTTGTAGCTCATCTAGCAGAATGGTCTCGGCAGAATAAATTAAAAGGACATGATATTTTATTGGCTCATGATAAGAGTGAATTATCGGGCGGTGATATTCTGTTTCTTGTTTCTTGTAGTCAATTAATTCATTTAGAAGAGCGTGAAAAATATAAAGCGGTATTGGTTTTACATGCAAGTAATCTTCCTCAAGGGCGTGGTTGGTCTCCGCATGTTTGGGCAATTCTCTCGGGAGCACAGAAAATTACTGTATGTTTGTTAGAGGCGCGTGATCCAGTTGATACGGGTGACATTTGGTTAAGCAAAACATTTGAGTTGCAGGGGCATGAGCTATTGCCAGAGATTAACGAAAAATTATTTCAATGTGAGCTCGAATTAATGTCTGAGGTAGTAGATAAATTTGATCAGATTGAATCGGTGCCTCAGCAAAGCGATTCTGGCGATTATTTAAGGCGTCGTTCTCCTCAAGATAGTTATTTAGATGTTAATAAATCGATAGCTGAACAATTTAATTTATTACGCGTTGTGGATAATGAGCGATATCCCGCATTTTTTGAATATTGCGGTCATAAATATATTGTTAAAATTGAAAAGGCTTAAGTTGAATGTCTAAAGAAATTTTAATTTCTGGGCGGGCCGTTGGTATTGATTTGACGCCATTTGTCATCGCCGAAATGTCTGGCAATCATAATCAATCTCTTGAGCGTGCATTGGAAATTGTAGAAGCGGCAGCATGAAGAAGCTGAGAACATTCACCAGCTACGGCGATATTCATGCCGGCATTGTTGATCTGCTTGAAGCGGCCCGCCACAGCGCGGCCCGCAGCGTCAATGCCCTGATGACAGCGAGTTATTGGGAAATTGGGCGGCGTATTGTTGAGTTCGAGCAGGGGGGGGGAGAGCGAGCTGAATACGGAGAGGCGCTACTCAAACGCCTGGGTGACGACCTGACGCGCCAATTTGGGCGAGGTTTTGCTTGGCGTAATCTTACTCAGATGCGAGCCTTTTACTTGGCCTGGCCAGCCGAACATATTTTGCAGACAGCGTCTGCAAAATCCACCGATCTCGCCACGCTCGCCGCTTGTTTTCCGCTCCCTTGGTCGGCCTATGTCCGCCTTCTATCCGTGAAGAACGCTGCTTCCCGCACTTTTTACGAGGCTGAGACCCTGCGCTGCGGTTGGTCTGTGCGTCAACTCGGACGGCAGATCGACAGCCAGTTTTACGAGCGGATCGCCCTTTCCAAGAATAAGACGGCAATGCTTAAAAAGGCCGAGCACGCCGAACCAGATGACATGATGACTCCTGAAGAGGCTATTAAGGATCCCTTCGTGCTGGAGTTTCTGTCCCTCAAAGACGAATATTCCGAGAGTGATCTGGAGGCAGCGTTGATACAGCGTCTCGCTGATTTTCTGCTGGAGCTGGGTGACGATTTCACTTTCCTTGGTCGTCAGCGGCGGTTGCGCCTCGATGACAC
>CAXNEI010000105.1:0-5302 GCA_964201195.1 Gammaproteobacteria bacterium | reverse complement strand
TGATAAAGAATGGGGTCATTATATCTTTTTCTTTAATGGTATTACCTACGGTTTTTGGCGTTGATGTAGAGGCTATGGGATATGCTCAGATAGGCGCCTTTATTGTAAAAGAAATGTTTTTAGGTTTGTTGCTAGGATTTTTGGTGGCTATTCCATTTTGGGTAATAGAGGGCGTTGGATTTTTTATTGATAACCAACGCGGTGCAACTTTATCTGAAATTTTAAATCCGTTAACGGGTTCTGAAACATCTCCCATGGGGGTTTTGTTAAATCAAGCAGCTACAGCTATTTTTGTCACCTCGGGAGGTTTGCTGAGTTTTTTAGGCTTGCTTTATAGCAGTTATGTAGTTTGGCCTATTTTAACTTTTGTGCCCAATTTTCATTTGCCGCACGCATTATTTTTTATTGATCAGCTGGATTATGCCATGATGCTGATTGTTGTCTTGGCAGCGCCTGTCATTATCGCCATGTTTCTTTCTGAATTTTGTTTTGCGTTGGTTAATCGTTTTGCACAACAGCTCAATGTGTTTATCCTTGCCATGCCAGTAAAGAGCGCTATTGCGCTGATCATTTTAGTGGTTTACCTTGAAGCTTTATTTTATTTCTTTGACCGTTATCAATATGGATTTCCTCTCATTTTAAAACAGCTGGTGAAGGTGACTTCATGAGTGATGAGGAAAAAACAGAAGAACCCACCCAGAAAAAATTAAAAGATGCTCGAGAAAAAGGGCAGGTGGCGCATAGCAAGGAAATCGTTTCTGCTTTAGTCATTATTGCTGTGTGCCTGTACTTTTACGTATTTTTTTATCATTTAATGGATGTGTTGAAGCAACTCATTATTTTGCCTGCTCAATTTTATGGGCAACCCTTCGATCAAGCTTTACCTCTATTGACCAATTTGATCTGGAACAAAACCATTACTATTATCTTGCCGATTGTTTTTCTGGCTGCAGTGGTCGGCATTGCTTCTAATTTTCTACAAATAGGCCCAATTTTCAGTGTAGAGCCTATTATGCCTAAATTTGAGAAAATTGATCCTGTGCAGGGATTCAAGCGGATTTTTTCAATAAAAAATTTCGTAGAGTTTCTTAAGTCAGTCATTAAGGTCGTGGCTTTAGCGATCACTTGTTATTATGTAATTCGATCCAACTTGCAAGATATGTTGCGCATTCCTGTATGCCAAGAAAGCTGTATCCCCGTCGTTCTTGGCCAGATGATGTATGAACTATTTTTATATGCCATGTTAGTGTTTGGCACTATTGCCGTATTGGATTTACTGTTTCAGCGTTTTCAACATAAAAAAGAAAACCGCATGACTAAAGATGAGCTCAAGCGAGAGTATAAGGATATGGAAGGAAATCCGGAGATTAAGGGCCGCAGAAAACAAATACACAAAGAAATTATCAGTGGAGAAGCGATTAAAAAACAAGTGAAAAAATCTTCTGTTATCGTGACCAACCCAACGCACTTTGCTGTAGGGCTGGCCTATTCTAGTTTGGGTAAAAAATTACCTTATGTCACGATTAAAGGAGAGTCTTTGTTAGCGCAAAGGATAAAAAAAATAGCGGAAGAAGAAGGTATTCCCATGATGGAAAACGTGCCATTAGCGCGGCAATTATTTGCTGAAGTGGATGAGTATACTTATATCCCTAACTATATGCTCAGGCCAGTTGCTGATGTTATTCGTTGGGTAAATGAGCTTAGGGAGATTCAGGGTAAAGAGCCCTTATAGCTTTTAACCCTGCCAATAATGCCCAGTTTATGACTTTGGATATATGTCTTGCCGAGAGGTTGTCGGTAGAATAGGTTGGAGTGTAAATTTTAAAGAGAAGTGTAGCGTTAAGTTATAGCGATAAAGAGGAGTATATCCCATGGCAGATTGGTCTTTGGTAGGTGGTCCAGGCGCCGCCCCTGGCTCTACTAAGAGTACAGCGGGAGCAGCAGCGCCTAATGATTTTTCGATCGATTCTGTGGGCTTATTGATGTCGCCTGGAGAGGCCTCGAAGGCCAAAGCTGTGAGCGATAAAGCCGATGAGCTGAGTGTGAACAATGCGTTATTGCAAAAAGGTAATGGCATTCTTGCTTATCTCGCAGATCCAACTCACGATGCCCTTCTGAGCTTTACGGGGCGGTTGAGCAGCACCACAGATAGCTATATTAAAGATCTAGTTAATTTTTATAATGATAATGTTGTTAGCAGCGAGAAGAAAATAGCGAGTGATCATGATTTTACGACTGGAGAGCTAAGGGGTATCCAGGCGCAGGTAAAAGCCCATGTGGATGGCCTAACTTATACCTCTCAGCAATTTTACCTTGAGCTGCAGAAGGCGCTAAATGATTATAATTTATACACCTCTACTTGGTCGCAAATTTTGAAGAAATTAGGCGATTCGATAGAGCAACCCTTAAATGCAATTCATTAATAAATCGGCGGCCTGATAGAGTTCTATCTTAATTTTTCTTTTGCCCATTCCTTACTTTTTCAGTAAAGTGATCCCCTCCCTAATAGGTCATACTTGTGATAAACAAGTATGACCTATTTCTTGTTTGCTTATTCCCCTTTGAGATTGACGAATGACAGTTCGAACACGTATTGCGCCTTCCCCTACGGGAGATCCTCACGTAGGCACTGCTTATATTGCTCTATTTAACTGGTGTTTTGCGCGCCAGCAGGGCGGACAATTTATTCTGCGGATAGAAGATACTGATCAAGTTCGCAGCAATCCGGCTTCTGAAGCAAAAATTTTTGAGGCATTGCGTTGGTTAGGATTAGAGTGGGATGAAGGCCCTGATGTCGGTGGCCCCCATGGACCTTATCGACAAAGCGAGCGTAGTGCGATTTATCGAGAATATGCAGAACAGCTAGTGACAGCAGGCCATGCTTTCTATTGCTTTAGAACGCCAGAAGAAATTGAAATCATTCGTGAGCAGCGCCGACAAGAAGGTTTGCCGCCTGGTTTTAAAATAAAAAATCCACAATTAAGCGATGAAGAAATACAGCGTCGTTTGGCTAATGGCGAGTCTTATGTCATTCGTTTAAATGTGCCTGATGCTGGTGTGTGCACGGTATTTGATCAGTTGCGTGGACCGATTGAAATTGATTGGTCGCAAGTGGATATGCAGATTTTGCTTAAATCCGATGGTTTACCCACCTATCATTTGGCTAATGTCGTTGATGATCATTTAATGGAAATTACTCACGTGATTCGCGGTGAGGAATGGATTAATTCAACGCCTAAACATCTGCTGCTCTACCAATATTTTGATTGGCAGGCGCCGAGTTTTTATCATTTACCTTTATTGCGTAATCCCGATAAAAGCAAACTCAGTAAGCGAAAAAATCCTACTAGCATTCTATATTACCAACGCATGGGCTATTTATCTGAAGCTTTGCTCAATTATTTAGGTCGCATGGGTTGGTCCATGCCAGATGAACGCGAACAATTTTCTCTCGCTGAGATGTTGGCTGAGTTTGATATTTCGCGTGTTTCTACGGGCGGGCCTATTTTTGATGTGGAAAAACTCGATTGGTTAAATGGAGAATGGTTGCGCGGATTATCGGAAGATGATTTTATCAGTGCGTTGAGAAATTGGGCATTAAATGAAGCTTATTTGCGGCCTTTATTGCCGCATGTACAAAAGCGAGTGGAAAAGCTCAGTGATGTAGTGCCATTAGTCAGTTTTGCTGTAGCCGGTGATTTACCGCTTACTGCGGCGCATTTTCAAGCAACTGGATTACCTGAAGAAACCACTCGAAAAATTCTGCAATTTACTTTGTGGGCTTGTGAGCAGGAACTTACCTGGGATAAAGCGATAGTTGAAAGAATATGTATTTCTTTGAGCCAATCGTTAGCATTGAAATTAAAGTTTTTTATGCCGCCTTTATTTATTGCCATTACAGGTCGAAAAGAATCGGTCAGTGTCATGGATGCTATGGCTGTGATAGGTTCTGACATGACTCGGGCGCGTTTGCGTCAAGCCTTGACTATAGTGGGCGCGCCATCGAAAAAAGAATTGAAGGATTGGCAGAAAGAATATCAGGCCTTTTCAGGATAGATAATTAGCGTAAAAAGAAAGGTGATTTGTATGATAACCGGCAGCATTGTTGCGCTTGTAACACCCATGACTTCAACGGGTGAAATTGATTGGCCTGCTTTAGCAGAATTAGTGGAGTGGCATATTGCTGAAGGCACGGATTCCATTGTTGCAGTGGGCACTACGGGAGAATCTGCCACACTAGATGTGGAAGAACATGCGCGAGTGATTAAAGCAATAGTGGATCAAGTGGCTGGCCGCATTCCAGTGATTGCTGGTACAGGCGCTAACTCTACTAAAGAAGCGATAGAGCTGACGGAATCAGCTAAAGCTTTAGGCGCAGATGCCTGCTTATTAGTAACGCCTTATTATAATAAACCCACGCAAGAAGGTTTATTTCAGCATTATAAAATGATTGCTGATTGCGTAGCGATTCCACAAATTTTATATAATGTGCCAGGACGTACCGCCTGTGATTTATTATCTGAGACAGTGCTGCGATTAGCTGATCATCCTAATATCGTGGGTATTAAAGAAGCTACTGGTGATTTGGTTCGTGCAGAATTTTTATTAAAGAATTGCCCGCATAATTTTGCCATTTATTCCGGCGATGATCCTACTGCAGTAGAGCTTATCTTAAAGGGCGGTAAGGGTAATATTTCTGTGACAGCGAATATTGTGCCGCGGTTAATGTCTGAGTTATGTCGTTTAGCAATGACAGGACAAACAGAAGCCGCTAGAGCATTAAATCAACAGCTCATGCCGCTGCATAACCACTTATTTGTCGAGTCTAATCCTATTCCAGTGAAATGGGCATTACAGGCTATGGGAAAAATAGAGTCTGGTATTCGTTTGCCTTTAGTGCCTTTAAGCGAAGCAGGGCAGGCAATATTAAAACCGGCATTAGATGCGGCAGGGCTGTTATGATGAACGAATGGATAATAAATCGATGGATTGCTGCGATTTTTTTAATTCTGCTCGCAGGCTGTAGCGCTTTGACTGGCGATAAAGGACTTTTTCGTGATCGATCCTTTGATTATCAAAAAGCGCAAACGGTGCCGCGTTTAGAGATAGCAGCGCCTGAGGGTAAAAAAATAAACTTTGATGATGCCATGCCTATTCCTCCTCAACTGACGAGTAGCCCAGGTTTTAAAGCAACGCCTGAGCAGCCAATCCCTGAGCCGCCGGTATTAATTCATTTAGACGAACAAACCGGTTTAGTTTTGTCGCGCAAAGATCAACAAGAATGGATTTTTATGGCGCAACC
>CAXNEI010000104.1:0-5291 GCA_964201195.1 Gammaproteobacteria bacterium | reverse complement strand
TAGATGTGCAATGCGTGGCCTGTGAAGGTAAAGGGTGTCGTATTTGCAGTCATACCGGTTGGTTGGAAGTATTGGGTTGCGGCATGGTGCATCCAAAGGTATTTGAACAATCCGGCGTTGATCCCAGTTATACCGGTCTAGCTTTTGGTTTAGGCGTTGAGCGTTTTGCTATGTTGCGTTATGGCGTCAGTGATTTACGTCATTTCTTTGAAAATGATTTGAAATTTTTGGGGCAGTTTTGAAAGAATAAATAATTTCTGTGATTTTCCTCCCCCTTTGAAAAAGGGGGAATGAGGGGGATTTTCAGAAGTTTTGGTTAGTGATGAAAAAATCCCCCCTAACCCCCCTTTGTTAAAGGGGGGAATATTAAGGAATCTCTATGCAAGTGAGCGAACAATGGTTACGCGAGTGGGTAAATCCTAAAATAGATTCCATCGCATTAGCCGCACAATTAACCATGGCTGGTTTAGAAGTCGATGCATTGGCACCTGTGGCAAAAAAGTTTAGCGGCGTTATTATCGCGCAAGTGTTAGCAACGGAACCGCATCCACAAGCGGATAGGTTACGTGTTTGCCAAGTCAATACCGGAAAAAAAGAATTGTCCATTGTTTGCGGTGCAGCGAATGTGCGTGCTGGTTTAAAAGTCGCATTAGCGACGGATGGTGCGCAACTCCCTAACGCCGCAGATAAACCGATTACTGAAACGCAAATGCGTGGTGTCCTCTCACAGGGTATGTTATGTGCGGCAGAAGAATTAGGTTTAGCAGAAAGTTCAGAAGGTTTATTAGAATTAGATGACAGCGCGCCGATCGGAGTGGCTTTGTGGGATTGGTTAAATTTAAATGATCAATCGATTGAATTAGGCTTAACGCCAAATCGCGGTGATTGTTTAAGTGTGTTGGGCTTAGCGCGAGAAATTGCTGCGCTGAATCAATTGTCGATTTCTGCTCCTGAGATTAAATCTATTGTTGCTAGTCACGACCATGTTTTTCCTGTCACGATAAAGGCGTCGAAGCAATGCCCTTGTTATTTAGGTCGTGTGATCGAAAATATTCGTGCTGATGCAACAACGCCTGTGTGGATGGCCGAGAAATTACGCCGTAGCGGTGTGCGATCTATTCATCCAGTGGTCGATGTGACCAATTATGTGATGCTTGAATTAGGTCAGCCCATGCATGCTTTCGATTTAAATAAATTGCAGGGCGGCATTCAAGTGCGGTTGGCGCAAGCAGGCGATTCCATTGCTTTGTTAGATGGCCAAACAGTGGAAGTAAAATTGACTACGTTAGTCATTGCTGATGAACAAGGCCCTGTTGCTTTAGCAGG
The DNA here is from genome assembly GCA_964201195.1 of Gammaproteobacteria bacterium. Lineage (GTDB taxonomy): Bacteria > Pseudomonadota > Gammaproteobacteria > Pseudomonadales > JAHFSE01 > JAHFSE01. Next base: position 3,965 of record CAXNEI010000104.1, on the reverse strand, counting down.
GATTATGGGCGGTGAAAATTCCAAGGTAGATGAAACAACAAAAAATATTTTTCTCGAAAGCGCTTTTTTTGAACCGATTGCTTTAGCGGGTCAAGCACGCAGTTATGGTTTGCACACAGATTCTTCCCATCGTTTTGAGCGCGGCGTTGATTTTATGCTGCAACGCCAAGCCATAGAACGCGCTACACAATTATTATTGGAGATTGTCGGTGGTGAAGCGGGGCCATTGATTGAAAAAATTAATTCAGCTGAATTACCCAAGCGTTTACCCATTGAATTGCAGCTGCGTCCGATTCAACAATTGTTAGGTTTTGAGTTGCCTGCGTCTGCGGTCAGTGAGTTGTTAGGTCGATTGGGGATGGAAGTGGTGACGAAGGTGGCTGAAGTGTGGCAGATAACCCCACCCAGTTATCGTTTCGATATTAGCGAGCCGGTGGATTTGGTCGAAGAAATTGCGCGACTGTATGGCTATAATAATATACCAAGTCGCTTGCCTGCCTTGCCTTATAACGCTGCCATATTTCCACCAGAAACTCATACGCAATTGGCGCAAGTCAAAAATGTATTCGTGGATCGCGATTATCAAGAAGTCATTACCTATAGTTTTGTGGCGCCACAATTACAGCAAGCTTTATATCCTGAACAAACCGGTTTGATTTTAGCTAATCCTATTTCAGCGGATTTATCCGTAATGCGTTTAGGCTTGTGGCCAGGATTAATTCAAACCGCGCAATATAATTTAAATCGGCAGCAAAATCGGGTGCGTATTTTTGAAACCGGTTTAGTCTTTTTGCCTGATTCGAAAGGCGAATTACAGCAAGTGTTGCGTTTAGGCGGATTAATTACCGGTAATCGTTATGGGAAACATTGGCGTGATGAACAGCGCGCGGTGGATTTTTTTGATCTCAAAGGTGATGTGGAGAATTTAATAGCGAATTTTCTGCCGGAAGTGGAATGTCAGTGGCGCCCTGCAGAACATACTGCATTACAACCAGGGCAAACAGCACACATTTATCTGGGTGATGTGTGTTTGGGTTGGTTAGGTGCATTACATCCAGCGTTGCAAGCGCAGTTTGATGTGGCGAGCAAAGTTTATTTATTTGAAATTCATTTGGATTGGTTAACCCAAGGTCAATTACCCCGTGTACAATCCCTGTCGAAATTTCCTGAAGTGCAGCGTGATTTAGCTTTTATCGTTGATGCGGCTATTTCTGCGCAATCTTTGATCGATGCTATTAAAGCGCAGGATCACACTTTAATTAAAGCAGTGACTTTATTTGATGTGTATGAAGGCGGTCACATGGAAGCAGGCAAAAAGAGTTTGGCATTAAACTTGACCATTGCGCATCCTTCGCACACTCTTAAGGACGAAGAAGTGAATGGGCTCATTGATGATATCGTTCGTTCTTTACAGGCGCAGTTCCGAGTGACCTTGAGGGAATAAAACATGGCCGCGTTGACCAAAGCCGATCTTGCTGAAAAACTGTTCGAAGAATTGCATATTAATAAGAAAGACGCCAAAGACATTGTAGAATTGTTTTTTGAAGAAGTACGTCATGCCTTGGAAATGAATGAGGACGTAAAATTATCTGGTTTTGGTAATTTTGATTTACGCAATAAAAGTCAGCGTCCGGGGCGTAATCCAAAAACCGGTGAAGATATTCCCATAAGTGCTCGGCGCGTGGTTACTTTTCATCCGGGGCAAAAATTGCGGCAGCGAGTAGAAGATTTTTCTGGGCCTCTTCAATCAGAGTCTGATAGTGAAGATGATTAATAGTGCTCCCGATCTCCGTTCGCCCTGAGCTTGTCGAAGGGCTAGTTGGTTATCAAAGAGGCTTCGACAGGCTCAGCCCGAGCGGGTCGTTTTTTAAATTTTAAGGTTTTTCGATGGATATTTATCCCTGGCTTCGCCAAGGTCTGTTTTTATTACCGCCCGAGCTCAGTCATACCGTCAGTTTAAAAGGTCTTAACTGGGCGCATCGTTATCAATTATTGAAATTACTTGCTCCACCCATTCAACCTTTACCTTGTCACTATTGGGGTTTGCGTTTTCGTCATCCCGTGGGTTTAGCGGCAGGCTTAGATAAAAACGGCGATTATATCGATGCCTTGGGTGCATTGGGTTTTAGTTTTATTGAAGTGGGTACGGTAACGCCGAAGCCGCAGTATGGTAATCCAAAACCGCGGTTATTTCGTTTAGCCAATGAGCAAGCCATTATTAATCGCATGGGGTTTAATAATAAGGGCGTAGATCATCTGGTAGAAAATTTAAAACGTCGTCGTTATATGGGCATAGTGGGCGTTAATATCGGTAAAAATAAAGACACGCCGTTGGAAAATGCAGTGGATGATTATCTCTATTGTTTAGAGCGGGTTTATCCTTATGCTGATTATATTGCGGTAAATATTTCTTCGCCTAATACGCCGGGTTTGCGGAGTTTGCAGCAGGGCGGTGCTTTATTGCAGTTGTTAGAGATTTTAAAAGAACGGCAAGCGCAATTGCGTGAAGAGCATGATGTGCGAGTCCCTCTATTATTAAAAGTAGCGCCTGATTTACGCGAAGAAGATATTGCTTGGATTGCCGAACAACTGGTAAAAGCAGAATGGGATGGCGTGATTGCAACCAATACGACCTTAAGTCGTCAAGGTGTGGAGCATTCAGCGCACGAGCAAGAATCTGGTGGATTGAGCGGCGCACCTTTGTTGTCACAGTCCAATAGTGTGTTAGCGCAATTTGCTCGCATGACAGATGACCATCTGCCGATTATCGGTGTGGGCGGAATTATGACTGGCACAGCGGCCGCAGCGAAAGTGCGAGCCGGTGCTTCGTTGGTTCAACTCTATTCTGGATTTATTTATCGTGGGCCTCAATTAATCAGCGAGGCTATAGAAGCGATTCGGCCGCTGCTATAAGTGCGTCAAAGGAAGCACTACGTTTTGCCGACCTATCCTCATGCTTAGGTATTGGGTCCGCTTCATGTGTTGGGTACGGATCGGATCGACGTTTTTGTGGTGTTGCTTTTTCTTCTCTAACAACAGTAAAGGCGGGCAGAGTGACATAGCTGTTTTTGCTTTTCCATGTGGTGCCTTCTTTCGAGAAAAAATGCCGTATTTGATTATTCTCAATTCTCACTAAAACCCATTGATTGGGTTGTTCCGCTAAAGCAAGTCGGCCAAATTTACTTAACTGCAAACCTTTTTGTGGTGTACCAGTAGAGGATTCTGCTTCCTGCCATAATCCTTCAAGAATGACAGAGCGGCCATTCACTTGAAGAGTACAGCGAATGCTTGGATTCAAATCAGTTTTTTTAATTTTAATAGAGTCTGAAAAATTTGGACTAACTAGGTTTGCTTCAATAGGTTTGCCTGCTGATGCGGTGAGTAGCTGCACTAATTCTAAGTTTGAGTCTTGTTGCTGGGTGAGCTTCCAGGTAGTTTCTACGTCACGAGCTGTCATGCCGCATCCTGTTTTGATGAGGTCGTATTTTTGAGGTGTGCAGGCGAGGCGTGTTGAAGCTGGGATATCGATAGGGTTTTCTGCTGTTACTAACAATTCATGATGGGCGGCAGGGATTTCCTCAACAGTCCAAGTTTTATCTTCATTGAGATGGAGTATGCGGCGGCAGGATGCTGCAGCAAGATTTTCTTGGCTTATTTTTGTAGGCGTATTCTGCTGGCTAGGTGTCGTAGATAGAGGAGAAAAGCTCGGCAATACGCGCGCTATATTTTGTGTTTCTATGAGGTGGGCATGAGCTAATGGGAAATAAGCAGCGGTGTTGGGTAGAAGAGCAGAGCCAGTAGAATTTGCTACAGGGTTGCGGTGGATTGCGTCAGACATATCTCTTCTCCAAAAATCTTGAGCATAAAGTCAAATATAAAGCTTATATTTAGTAAAGGCCGCACTCTATCAATAAGGTGTATAGTGGACCCCATAAAACGGACAATAGATTAAGAGGGTATCTGTC
>CAXNEI010000103.1:0-5346 GCA_964201195.1 Gammaproteobacteria bacterium | reverse complement strand
CAACAATTAATTGATCCGCTAATGGAGTTAATTGGTTTTTCACCTGCAGCCAGTGAGCAACGGGAGCCACATCTCTGCTCCCCCAATAACCAAAACCCATTAAAGCAGCGAGAAAAAACCCTAAACTTATACCCAAAACACGGGCCTGTTTTTCTGTTTTCCACCATAAAGGCACGGTGACTGCGCCGCTGGCTAACAGCGCTAAACCCGCCAATAAAAACCACACTATCATATGTCCTCTTCCTCGGATTCAATTTCATTACTACGCTTGCGAATATTCATCAACACAAGTGTCGCCACCAAAATCAATAATGCCGGCGGCCCCAACCAAAGCACTGCAGTATTTAATTTAAAACTGGGACGATAATGAATAAAATCACCGTAGCGCTGCGTTAACTCAGCGATAATTTGCTGTTCTGTTTTTCCTTCTCGGACTTCCTGATAAATCCGCGCTTTCATATCTTGCGCAATCATCGAATCTGAGTCCGCAATGTTTTGGTTTTGGCATTTAGGGCAGCGCAATTCGTTGGTCAGCGTATAAAAAGTTTGCTCTTGCGCCGGATCATCAAAGGAATAGACTTGAATAGCAGCTGGAGCGGAAAAACTCGCCAACAAAAGCATGATAAAAACTGCACGATGAATGAAATACATTATTTATCTCTCAGTAGAATCCATCAAAGGCTTTAAGGTTTTTTGCCATACCTCCTCCGTAATTTCACCCACATGGCGATAGAGAATTTTTCCCTGCGCATTAATCACAAAAGTTTCTGGTGTACCGTAGGTGCCCAAATCCAAACTTAATTGGCCCTGGGTATCCATAATGTTTTTTTGAAAAGGATTACCCCGTTGCGTTAAATAACGCTGAGCATCGGCTTTTTCATCGCGATAATTCACGCCATATAAGACAACACCTGCTTTAGCTAATTGCATTAACATAGGATGTTCAGCCACACAGGTAGGACACCAAGTAGCCCATACATTAATTAATGCCGGCTTACCGAGAAAATCTTTTTCTGTTAGCTCTGCGGGTTGCCCCGACAAAGTGGGCAAACGAAAAGCCGGTAATGGTTGACCAATTAAAGCAGAAGGCAAAGCATTGGGATCACCACCCAAACCTTTTAATAAAAAAATACTCAGACCAAGAAAAACTAACAAAGGCATTAAAAAGGCTATTTTCCGTTTATGCTGCGCGAACATCGAGGCTCTCCTGAAAACTATTTTTTCGATAACGACGATCAATGATCACCAATAAACCACCAAGCGCCATTAACACTGCGCCACCCCACATCCAACGCACAAAAGGTTTTACATAAATACGCACTGCCCATGCGCCTTTATCGAGCGGCTCACCGAGCGCAACATAAATGTCTCGCGTCCAACCCGTATCAATAGCCGCTTCTGTTAGCCTATCTTGCCTCACCCAATAGGTTCTTTTTTCTGGATACAGTCGCGTAATAAAGTGATTGGATTGATAGACATCAAATTCACCTTGTATCGCATCATAATTAGGGCCACGCACATCACGTACGCCCTGGAATGTCACAGCAAAAGACGCCATGTCGATGGACTCTCCCGGGGCAAGGCGTATGTCTTTATCGAGGCTATACAAGCTTGCCATGGTAATGCCAACCACGGTAACAACAAAGCCAATATGCGCACATAGCATACCCCAATAGCTGGGTTTTATACGCTTGATGCCTTGCCACAGCGTTTCTGCTGCGCGCACTTTAACTAACAAGTCAGTGATGCAGACGCCCACAACCCAGAATACAAAAATCAAAGCCAACGCCGCTCGTATTTGATAATTGCCTTGCGCAAATAAAGGCAATAATAATCCCACTATTACTGCAAACAACGCAGGCTTTCTTAGCGTCTGCCAAGCCGCTTTGGCCGATTGATCTTTCCAACGCACCACCATACCTATACCGAGCAAAATTAATAGCAGATGCGCCAACGGAACTAACAAAGCATTGAAATAGGGCGGGCCCACGGAAATTTTTCCTAAGCCTAATACATCCGCCAATAAGGGATATAAAGTCCCCAACAACACAATGGATGCGGCCACCGCTAATAAAATGTTATTGCCTAATAATAAAGTCTCCCGTGAAAATACTTTATATCGTGCTGAAGTAGTTAAGGTGTTAGCGCGAAAAGCAAACAGCGTTAGTGATCCACCAATAACGACACAAAGAAAAATTAAAATAAATAATCCACGGGTAGGATCGGAAGCAAAAGCATGCACGGAAGTTAATACACCGGAGCGCACTAAAAATGTACCTAATAAACTCAGTGAAAAAGTAATAATTGCTAATAACGCCGTCCAGGCTTTAAATACACCACGCTTTTCAGTAGCAGCTAAGGAATGAATTAATGCTGTACCCGTTAACCACGGCATGAAGGAAGCATTTTCTACTGGATCCCAAAACCACCAACCGCCCCAACCTAATTCGGCATAGGCCCACCAACTGCCCAAGGCAATCCCTAAAGATAAAAAACACCAAGCCGCAATAGTCCAGGGTCGCATCCATCGCGCCCAAGCTGCATCTAATCGACCACCCAATAATCCCGCTATGGCAAAAGCAAAGGCTACGGAAAATCCTACGTAACCCATATATAAAATAGGCGGATGAAAAATTAATCCCACATCTTGCAGCAAAGGATTTAAATCCTTGCCATCTACGGGAAAATAAGGCAAAGAGCGGGTGAAGGGATTAGAGGTCGCCAACAAAAATAAAATAAATCCTACGGCAACCGCGCCCATAATACTTATTATTCGCGCAACTAAAATAGGCGGCAATGAACGACTGAATAAAGCAACAGCTGCGCTCCAACCACTTAATACCAGCGCCCATAATAATAAAGAACCTTCATGACCACCCCACACGGCGGCAATACGATAGTAGACAGGTAATGCGCTATTCGATTGTTCAACCACATAATTGATGCTGTAGTCTTTTTCAACAAACGCCCACACTAAAGCCAGAAAAGCGATCCACACCAATAGATGTTGCGTCACTGCAGCAGGCCGAGCAATTTGCATCCAAAATTGTTGCTGCAAACGATAACTACCCCATAAAGGCAATAAGCATTGCACCACAGCAACTACCCAAGCTGCGATTAAAGCAAAATAACCTATCTCTGGAATCACGTTATCTCCTTAATTTTTTCCATTCATAACATGCTTCTGGTATAAAATGAGGCCAGCAGTATACCAAGCACTTGCAGTAATAACACCTCAGGATTTTTATGACTACTACCGCCCGCGTATTCAATGTTTCTCATCTTTCTGGCAAAACGTTGGACTATCAAATGTATTTGCATGCCTGCAAAGTCTTAAATCAACCGCACAATAAAGGTGAATTTGAGGCGGGCTATGAAAAAGGCCAATTTCATTTCAGCACGGACAAATCCTTGCTGGTTGATTTGCTAGAAACCTATCGGGTGAATGTGCAATTTTTAGCAGGCGAATGGCTCGCTTCGAATACGCAAGGCAGCGCTTACTCTGCATCGCCACTGGAAGCTGTGTGCCGATTAATTTTGCTGATTAAATACGGAACGAAGGGCATCCAGGAATAGAAAACGCGCACTTTACTGCTGTCATCCTAAGACTTAACCGCAGGATTCATTAATTAGCGGTAAAATGATCGCTTCTGCTCTGAAAAATTTTGGATCCTGCGGTTAAGTCTTAGGATGACAGTAATTTTATAGAGTAGTTTTCTTCCGCGCAAAAAACGCTGCTAACTGCTGATGATGCTCTGGTGAATGATGCAATTGACCTTGGATTTTCGACGCTGCTATCAATGCTTCCGCTAAATTCTGTTGAGCAGAATCTCGCAATAATTGTTTGCTAGCACACAATACAGACCGCGGATGACAAACAATTCGCGCAACCAACGCCTCTGTTTCTGCTGCTAACTGCTCACGTGCTATGACTCGCGAAACAATACCCCAAGCCAAAGCTTGCTGAGCATCAATAGCATCGCCCGTAAAAGTCAGCTCGGCAGCTCGACTCATGCCTATTTTTCTCGGCAAATGCCACGCGCCGCCATCACCGGAAATTAAGCCGATCTGAATAAAACTTTCGGCAAAACGTGCGGTATCTGCTGCAATCGCCACATCACACATCAACACCATATCAAAACCAGCGCCTACTGCTGGACCATTCACACTGGCAATCAACGGCACTTTCAGCCGCTGCAGCGCTAACGGAATGCGCTGAATGCCTGACTGGTAAGCCTGACTAATCTGTTCTGGTGAGCCAGAAAACATACCTTCCCGCTGGTACATTTGCCGAACATCGCCGCCAGCGCAAAAGTACTCTCCTTCGCCTGTGAGCAGAACCAGCTTAATAGATTCATCTTGATTCACCCGCTCCACCGCTTGCTCAATGCCATCGATCATCTCGTCGGTGATTGCGTTACAGCGACCCGAATTACTCAAAGTCAGCTGAACATGCTGCTGATAAGCCTGCCAACGCAGAGAAGAATTCATAAATATCCCCTTAAAATCAAAGCGTTACAAAGAATCAATCAGTTAGCCCGAATAGTTTATTTTTTCTTTAAAAATCATGCAGTTAACATACTAGGCTAAAAAATAGTTAGGAAAGACTAGACGAACTATTGATCACTTCTGATAAAATCGCCGCCTCGAACTTATTCTCTCATCTGCTGACCCGATTTCTTTCATCATCAGGCGGCCTTAACCAATACAAGAGTACATTATCATGGGCGAAGTAGTCGGCATCACCAAACCCAATTCACGCTTGGTCAAGCTGCTCGAAGGGCTATTGAACGAAGCGAAAGTAGGCACCCTCAGCTCTATTGCTGCCGTTGTGCTGCGCAACAATGAAGCAGACTTTGCCCTGGAAACGGCTGACCTCACCACCTTAGAGATGATTGGTGCGCTGGAAGTACTGAAAGCAGAACTGCTTAATCAAGAATAAAGAAGCTCAAAGAGGGGGAGTTTTTACTCCCTCATTTCAATTCCTCTTTCCCTCATATAATTTTTTGCTTCAGGAATGGTGATTTGCCCATAGTGAAAAATACTTGCGGCTAATACAGCATCCGCACCACCAATTAAAACACCTTCCGCCAAATGCTCCACACTGCCGACGCCACCCGAAGCAATCACTGGAATAGAAACTGAATCACTAATTAACCGAGTAATCGTTAAATCAAATCCCTGCTTAGTTCCATCACAATCCATACTGGTCAGCAAAATTTCCCCTGCGCCATAACGCGCCATTCGATCCGCCCATTCCACTGCATCAATTCCTGTAGCACGTCGCCCACCATGGGTAAAAACTTCCCAGCGATCCGCAACGCCTGGCGTAATAATTTTTTTTAC
>CAXNEI010000102.1:0-5435 GCA_964201195.1 Gammaproteobacteria bacterium | reverse complement strand
GATTGGCGAGTCAGCTCCTCCGGCTTTGAAGCCCGCGCCTTTATTAAAGGCTCCGAAATCGTTATCTCCTATGCCGGCACTTATGCTCCGCAAGCAGCAGATTTATTGGCTGATTTGACTTTGGGTGTAGGCTTTGCGCATGGCCAATTATTGCAAGCCGCACGATATTATCTTGATATAAAAAAGGCCTATGCAAATAATCCTGATATTCATATTACTTTCACAGGTCATTCATTGGGTGGCGGCTTAGCTGCATTGATGGGGGTATTTTTTAATAAAACTGCAGTCACTTTTGATCAGGGGCCGTTTGAGTTAGCGGCTAATATGACTAATCAGGCCATTTTATTAGCGGGTTTAGCGTTAGAAGGTTATGACACAGAGGATTTAACCAGTTTTTATGGCCCTTTATTACCACCTGTCCTTTCTTTAGATCCAATTAATTTACTGACTTATCTCGGCAACGTGCGCGGTGAAAATAATATTACCAATTTATCGGTGCAGGGCGAATTTTTATCTGCCACACCTTTTAATCTGTTTCGTTTGGGTAATGCCATCAGTGGTAGTCCCTTAACGCATAATTCAACCGGCGTTTCCGCTACTGAAGATCTCCACGCCATGAGCTTGCTCATTGCAACAGATTTTGTAGGGCGGATTAGCTATTTGCGTAATCCGCCGAATAAAAAATTCAGCATTAATGATGAAGTATATTCTTTGAAATTAACCGCATAACTTAACCCCTAGGAAATTTATAACCATGTTCAATAAATTACAGAAAATCATTTTCATCATGATATTAGGAGTCAGTATGAATGCCTGCGCCAGAACGGTGAGTTGGAAGGAAGAAGTTTTAGTGCATGATGGCAGTAAAATTATTGTGGAGCGCATTCAACACTTAGGAGGTTATCCGACAATTGATAGCCGAGAACGAATGCTTGTTAACGAGAAAATTATTTTTACTTTGCCCAAAGAAAAGAAAAAAATAACTTGGAAAATGGGGTTCTTAGATAACAACGCTGATTTAAATAGCTTAAGTGTATTGGCGATTGACGTTATCAATAATATTCCCTATATAGCAACTTATCCTGCCGGTTGCATTGCGTACAATAAATGGAAAAGACCGAATCCACCATATGTATTTTTTAAATATGAAAATAATCAGTGGAAGGTTATCTCTTTAAATGAATTTCCCAAGCAAGTTATCAAGGCGAATATTATCGTTGGCAGGCCATCGGCTAATTTGTTAAAAGACTTTTATCGGGTTGAGCAAGTGAATGAGCAAAACCATCTGCTGACTGATAGATATAAAACCATTATTCGTGCGCCGCTTCCAGAGACTGATTTGTGTCCTGATTATAGCTTGCCTCGTTACACCAGCCCTAAAGCGCCGTCATCTGAAAATACAACAAAATAGTTTAAATGTTTTAAGGAGAAAATTGTCATGGCAACTCAATTTGAAATCGAATGCGCATTAATGTCTGGTCGCGTATATCAATCAAGCCGTAGTCAAACCAACTGGTTTCCTATTCCTGATGGATGGTCTGAATTTTTTCATGTGCCTAATTCAACTTATCCGATTAATAGCGGCTTCGAAGCTTCTTCTTTTGTTAACGGCAACCAAATTGTTATTTCTTACGCAGGCACTGGCCCTGGATTTAATTTCGATTGGATAGCTAATGCAGGATTGGCTACAGGCCTTGGTTCCGATCAGCTGTTAGAAGCGGCTAAATATTATTTAGATGTTAAAAAAGCCAATCCCAATGCAAATATTACTTTAACTGGGCACTCATTGGGTGGCGGTTTAGCTTCTTTAATTGCGATTTATTTCAATGAGCCCGCCATTACTTTTGATGGTGCGCCTTTCGCTAATTCAGTGAATCCAGATTTAGCACAAGCCATTATTGATTCTTTAAAAAACACAGGTTATACGGATGCTGATTTGGTTCAATTAGCCCCTGATTTGCTTTCAATCAATAACTACGATATAGCACGAGAACGAGAAAAAAATATCCAAGAAATTCATCTGCAAGGAGAGGCATTATCCTATTTGCCTTTTAGTCGCATCGGTGATGAGCGCAGGATTGATCATGGCACACCGGATGTTAGTTTAGCGTCAGACTTACATTCTCAAGCTTTATTAACCGCTATTTTAGCTAATACAGATTTCAAAAATGTTACCTTTAAATTACCTGATTTAATTCGGATGATTTTTAACGAAACTTTATATTCTAAGGATCCGAATGATAAAGTAAATCCACAAGAAAATTTCATAGAACGTCTAATTCGTCACCAATTTGGTAATGCGCCCGGTGTTTCTAGCGCAGATAATATGCTGACCCGATTCACCAACGACATGGAAAAGATTGCACAAGAAGGCGGTTTAACACTCGCCAATAATCATATTGCAAAAATGCTCATGGCCTTTGCCATGCAGATGTACTATGAAAAAACCACCGCAGCAGACAAACAATTATTTTCTGCAGTCACTGGCGGTATCCGTTTTAATCGAGCAGACATTGCCAACAGTTTAAGCGCTACCAAAGGCAACGCTTACCTACAAGATTATTTGGCAAGTATTCCCGTGGAAGAAAGATCGGCGATTACACCAAACCTATCCAGCTTACTGGATTGGTACATCCAAGCGGGTTCATCTGCCCTGAATGTGACAGCGAAAGATCAGGCGGCATTCATATTAGGTGGCAGCGGAAGTGACTTGCTAAGGGGAAGTAGCGCGAACGACGTGATTATCGGCCTTCGAGGATCCGATCTATTAGACGGCGGCGCAGGCGCTGATATATTAGCAGGTGGCTTAGGTGCCGACACCTACCTCATTGATAACGCACAAGATCAAATCATCGAAAGCGTGGGGGATGATATAGACCTAGTCAAATCCAGCATTAGTTTTACGTTAGGCGACAATCTAGAAAATCTAACTCTCACCGGCACCGATGCAATTAATGGTACGGGCAATAGCGCAGATAATATGATTACTGGTAACAGTGCGAATAATATTTTAGCAGGCGGCGCTGGCTCCGATAAATTAATCGGCGGCGCAGGCTCTGATACTTATATATTTAGCGGCACTTTCGGTGCTGACACAATTGTCGATCGCGACGGCCAAATCAAAATCGGTAATTTAATTGCTATTGGCGGAGAAGAAACTGCGAAAAACTCTGGTGTGTATTTATCCGCAATTAATGATGAACTTTACCCTATTAGATTATATGCATAATTTATCTTTCTTATCCCTTCCCCCTTGCAGGGGGAAGGTTAGGATGGGGGTAGAGAATTAACTCATGCACCGAATAAAAAAACAGACCACCGAACATGCCAGGCAGTTACGTAAAAATATGACTGATGCTGAACGAAAATTATGGCAAGCCATTCGTGAAAAAAATTGTATGGGCATAAATTTCGTCGACAATGTCCCATCGGTTTTTATATCGCAGATTTTGTCTGTATGGATAAATTATTAGTGATTGAATTAGACGGTGGGCAACATCAAGATCAGCTGAAAATATGACGCAGACAGGACAAGTTTTTTGCAGCAAAACGGTTGGCATAAGTTTTTACCCCCATCCTAACCTTCCCCCTTAAAAGGGGAAGGGACAGGAAATGCTGCAACTCTGGTTAAATTATCGATTGACATTCCCTCAAAATAGCATGAAACTTTCGCCCCACAACAAACCCCTTCTTCAAGGAAGAATCTCATGATATTTCGCCCAGCATCAAACAATCCCCCCGCTTTTTTAAAGAGGGGGTTAGGGGGAGTTAAGAAAACCAGCGAAGTTAATATCCTTCGCCTCACTTTTATTTTTTTATTCTCTTTCCCTCTTATCGCCTGCGCCGGTGGTCGCACCATTCATTGGCAACAAGAAGTTAAACTCAATGACAGCCGAGTGATGCAAGTCAAGCGCATCTCGAAACAATCAGGAAATATTTTCCCTGAAAATGTGATATTAGATTTAACTCAAACCTTATCTTTTACCAATCCAGATACTCAAGAAAAAATCATTTGGAAAATTCCTGAGGGCTTAATGCCAAGAATGATTGATTTTGATCAAAGAACTCCCTACATTCTTTTTGCTAGCGGTTCAGTGGCTGATTACAACACCTGGAATTGCCCCAATCCTCTGCTGCGAATTTAGTTATTAATGACGAAATAAATAATTGGCAATTAGCAGCATAAATTTTTTCTAAAACCCATTTACAAAATAGTCCCAATCAAGAATAATCCTGCTCCATCGAACAAGCTCAGAATCACCCCTTAACTCAACCCAAGGACGGCCCCTTGAAAACACTTTTCGCTCTTTTAATCTCTAGATTCAACAAACTACCAAAAATCATTTTTATCTTTATGCTAGGAGTCAGTATGAATGCCTGCGCCAGAACGGTGAGTTGGAAGGAAGAAGTTTTATTGCATGATGGCAGTAAAGTGATAGTGACTCGTATCCAAACGAGACAGGGTAATCATGAGCTCGGTCAAAATCCGCCAATCAAAGAGCAAAAAATAATCTTCAAATTGTCCAATGGAGAACAAATTGTTTGGGAGGATGATTTTTCACCTGATATAAGGAGTGCTAATTTTGACTTGTTCGCATTACATATTCTAAATAATGTGCCGTATCTTATTGCTTCTCCTTCTGGCTGTTTGTCTTATAACAAGTGGAAACGACCAAATCCTCCCTATGTCGTATTTAGTTATACAGCGCATGCTTGGAAAGCTATCCCTTTATCAAGCTTACCTAAAGAATTTAACGCCATGAATTTAATTATTAATACATCTACTCATATAGATAAATTAAACAATTTAATTTCTGCCAAACAGGTTGAAAAATTCAATAGCACTCTTAAGCAGCTTGAATATAAAACCATTATTCGTGCGCCACTTCCAGAAGTTGATTTGTGTCCTGATTATAGCTTGCCTCGTTACACCAGCCCTAAAGCGCCGTCATCTGAAAATACAGCAAAATAGTTTAAATGTTTTAAGGAGAAAATCGTTATGGCCACTCAATTTGAAATTCAATGTGCGTTAATGGCTGGTCGTGTGTATCAATCAAGCCGAAGTCAGGTTAACTGGTTTCCAATTCCTGATGGATGGTCTGAATTTTTTCACGTGCCTAATCCAACTTATCAGATCAATAACGGCTTTGAGGCCTCCTCTTTTGTTAACGGCAATCAAATTGTTATTTCTTACGCAGGCACTGGCCCTGGATTTAATTTCGATTGGATAGCTAATGCAGGATTGGCTACAGGCCTTGGTTCCGATCAACTGTTAGAAGCGGCTAAATATTATTTAGATGTAAAAAAAGCCAATCCCAATGCAAACATTACTTTAACTGGGCACTCATTGGGTGGCGGTTTAGCTTCTTTAATTGCGATTTATTTCAATGAGCCCGCCATTACTTTTGATGGTGCGCCTTTCGCTAATTCAGTGA
>CAXNEI010000101.1:0-5472 GCA_964201195.1 Gammaproteobacteria bacterium | reverse complement strand
AGTCATTGCCGAGGCCGTGCATTTTGGAGAAGGATAATTTCATACTGCCCTGTGAGTTTCAGCGAAGGAGGTATGTATACCAGAATGGTGCCGGTGTATCAATTGATCTAGTGACTTGAATTTGGCACTCTATAGGTTACACTTAAGCCTATGATTAAATCGTTTGCCCATAAAGGACTGGAAGCCTTCTTTAAAACAGGAAAAACTGCGGGCATTCAATCTATTCATACTAAACGGTTACGACTGATATTGGCGCAACTTAACCAAGCCAACACGATAAAAGATTTGGAAATTCCAACGTTAAGATTGCATCAACTCAAAGGGCAACGGAAAAATAGTTGGTCTGTGACCGTTCAGGCGAATTGGCGCATTACTTTTAAGTTTTCCGATGGTGATGCAGAAATTGTAAATTATGAAGATTATCATTAACGAGGTGCACACATGACTATGCACAATCCACCCCATCCGGGTGAAATTATTCAAGGCTTGTGGCTTGAGTCTGCCGGGCTTTCTGTCACTGATGCAGCGAAAATACTAGGCATTTCTCGCAAGACCTTATCAAAAATTATTAATAGTCGCGGTGCTATTACTGCAGAAATGGCGATTCGTCTTGAAGCTGCGTTTGGCTCCAGCGCTGAAAGTTGGTTGGGGCATCAGGCCGCTTATGATTTATGGCAAATGAAATCGCGTCGTAAAATGATTGCGCGAGAAGTACATCGGATGGCGGCTTGAAAAAAGTACCTGCGCTATGACCGCTTCAGCCTTAATGGTGTCACAGGATGGCAATATTTTTAGCCCTCATTTCCGCAATAATCTTAAAGCGCTTGAGCATACCTATCACATTTTCATTCAGTACTCTGTCTCTGGATAATTGCCGATTGTTTTTCTTGTCTTCCTTCGTTAAAGGATTTTTCTTGGTTTTTTTCTTCGGCAGCTCACTATTCCCGTGAAGCTTCTTAATCCCTTGATAACCCGTATCTGTGATTATCTGAATGCTGGGATGAAAATGTGTTTTAGATTCTTTAAATAACCTGAAATCATGGCGCTTTCCATTAGAGAAAGCCGTGCAAATAATTTGCTTGTTCTTTTTATTCACAACAACCTGGCTTTTTATCGTATGTCTTTTTTTCTTCCCTGAATAAAACCATTTTTGTTTTTTTTCGGCCTTTCTATAGGCGTTTCTGTCGCATCAATTAATATAACTTCGTATTCAATATCGCTTTTTAATAAGGCTTTGCGGCCAGGCAGTGAGAAATTCGGGTGTTTAATCAAGGTGTCTTCAACCCACTTTATTGTTTTATAGGCCGTGCTCTCACTTACGCCATAGCTCTGCGATATATGAAAATAAGTGCGATATTCCCTGAGGTACTCAAGGGCCATGAGCAGCATATCTTCTACGCTTAATTTGTTATTGCGCCCGCCATGCGCTTTCTTCTTTGTTAATGCAATGCTGAGAATTTCAACCATTTGGGGAAAAGTGTTCTTTTTTACACCCGTTAATCGGCGAAACTGCTCTGTCGCTAGCTTGCTTACTTGCACGTATTTCATTCTTAACCTCCTTGTTGGAAGCTATTTTTAATACATTTTAAAGCGCATTGCTAGTTTCGAAAGAGGTCTACTCTGATTGCTATAGCCGGAACGGTTACGGCGGTATAAACTTATGCGGATGCTCTCAAAATAAAACAGGCGGTATATTTATGAATATTCAGCAACTCAATACAGATGAAAAAATCCAGCTAGCTGAGCAGCTTTGGGAAAGTGTGCGAGTCGAAGCAGGTAACAGTGAGCTAACGTCGTTAGAGTGTCAGGAGTTGGATAAACGGCTCTTGGCCATGGAGTTGGATGGCGAGCTTGGTCAATCTTGGGATGTGGTGAAACAACGGATTTTATTTGGATGAAGTATTCATTACTTGTTCGGCAGGAAGCCGAAGCGGATCTTCAAGAGGCCTATAGCTACTATGAATCTTGTGGCGAGGGATTGGGTCGAGATTTTCTCCAATGTATTGAAACGGTTGCTCATACAATTCAAGTAAATCCTCATCTGTATCGAGCGATTCATAAGAATATTATGCGCTGCATGCTAAATAAGTTTCCTTACGGCGTGTATTACACAATTAAAAACGAAACAGTCGTTATTGTGGCCGTTATGCATGTACGTCGTGACCCGATTCGATGGCAAAAAAGAATCTGAAACGTACTCGAAATTATTATTCCGGCAGCACCGACTCTAGCTGCAGTTGATCCTCATAGGTTTCTCGCCGACGAATTAAATAACTTTCATCACCATCCACCATCACTTCTGCAGGGCGATTACGCGTATTATAATTAGAGCTCATCACAAAACCATAAGCACCAGCCGATAACACGGCGAGCAATGCATTGGGCGCTAACGATAATTCACGATCTTTTCCGAGAAAATCGCCAGTTTCGCATACTGGGCCGACGATATCGTATTCATCTGTTTGGCCTGCGGCTAAAAGACTAACCGGAATAATATTTTGCCAAGCTTGGTAGAGTGCAGGGCGAATTAAATCATTCATGCCTGCATCAATAATTGCAAAATGTTTATCAGAGGTTTTTTTCAAGTACTGAACGCGAGTTAATAATATTCCTGCATTCGCAACAATAGATCGGCCGGGTTCAATAATTAATTCTAATGAATAAGGCTTTAATAAATCCACAATAGCTTGAATATAGCTCTGCGCTGACGGCGGAGTTTCATCGCGATAACACACGCCTAAGCCGCCGCCCATATCGATATGGGATAATTCAATACCAATCGCTTTGAGTTGATCGACTAAATGCAATACTCGTTTTACTGCGGCGACAAAAGGTTCTAGTTGAGTGAGTTGTGAACCAATATGGCAATCAATACCGGCAATCGTTAAATAAGAAAATTGCTGCGCCCGTTGATAAACTGCTAATGCGCGATGAAACTCTATGCCGAATTTATTTTCTTTTAAACCAGTAGCGATATAAGGATGGGTTTTTGCATCTACATCAGGATTAACGCGAATAGAAATGGCTGCAGATTTTTTTAATTGATTGGTGAGTTGGCCGAGCAATTCTAATTCTGCTTCTGATTCCACATTAAAGCATTTAATACCGACTTCTAAGGCGCGTTGCATTTCTGCTACTGTTTTACCCACGCCAGAAAAGACAATTTTTTTCGGATCACCACCGGCAGCTAAAACACGCTCTAGTTCGCCTTGGGAAACAATATCAAAGCCAGAGCCCAGTCGCGCTAAAACATTTAATACGGCTAAATTGGAATTGGCTTTGACCGCATAACAAATTAAATGCGGATAATTGCTTAGAGCATCAGAGAAGTTATTCCAGTGTTGCTCAATGGCAGAACGAGAATAAATATAGCAAGGCGTATCATATTGCTCAGCTAGTTTTTCTAGCGAGATATCTTCAGCGTGTAAGAGGTTATCTTGGTAAGAAAAGGGGTTTGTCATAATAAATACTTAAGAAGCGGTGGATTTTTTTAAGCACTGCGCTGGAACGCTTTGCGTCGGTGTGGATATGGCGCAGGGCTTGTTGGGTAAATACAGCGGACCTTTTTGGCCACAGCTAATGAGTAATAAGCTAAAGCCTAATAGGCTGAGCCATAGCGTTAATTTGTTGCGCATATTGAGAATAGTTAATGAGAAGTTAAGAAAGCAGCTAGTTTACTCGAAGCCAGTGAGCGGCGCTACGCTTTCATTGCTTGATTGAGTTGTTTTTCTAAGGCCAGTTTTAGCTGCACATATTGAGTAACGGACAGTGGTGGTTTGTGTGCGTTTTCAATCACCAGATCGGTAATATAGAGCGGGTAAGGGGTCGGGTCTTTTCGCAAAGCAAGCAGGTGCTGCGCTACTACTTTAAACAGCGCTTCGCCGTATTGGCTTTGAGAAAAAATCTGATCGCCACAATGGAGGGTGTAGATATGGCCGTTGGCGTCCTCTGGCGTCATCACCATTTTTACTTCGTAATATTTAATGGTTTGTGTATTAGGGCGAATCGCTTTTTGACTTACTGTCGGTGTTTCGCCCTTGTTCGCGAGAATTTCATAATAGGTGATAGGAATAGATTCTTGTTGTTCAAGCAATGTTTTAAAATTCCTCCGCAGAATTAAATAAATAAATCGAGCGAGATGGGCTAGGTAACTAGCTACCTCCCGTTGTTCTACGCTGAACTGCAGTAAGTTGCAGTATTGATCCACTAGATAGATTTCTAGCGTGGGCAGCATTTTTTGGTAGAGAATTTTAATCTGATCTTTTTCATGGTGATCGCAGGCCAATCTCAGCGGATGGTGAGCTAATGCATAAGAATCAAAAATAATCGGTCGATGACTGGTATCTGAAAGAGATAAAAACTTAGACAGTGTTTGCTCTGTATGAAATTTTTTGAATTGTGGTTTCTGCTCTTGGAAATAAAAAACATAAAATAGTTTTTCTACTTTTAACACATAACGACAGTGTTTGCCTTCAGGTCGAGAATGAAAGCATTCGATGAGGCTGGCGAGTAATTGATTCAGTCGGCGCACAATGGCTTCTGATCGCGCCGAAGTAAAGCACAACACCGTTATTTCTGGCAGTGGTTGTGATTCGTTCTGTGGCAGCTGCATTAATAAATCTACAATCGCTATTGCTATGGCATGCTGTTGAATGGGCTGTGTTTCGGTGAAATAGGCAACGCTGGTTGCTCCCCAAGTATTGGTAGAGAGGCGATCAATGCCATGCACTAAATGATTGGCTTGAATACTGTAGCTTAAGGCATCTATGTTATCGCTGATGGTGCTTAATCCATATTTGTTATTATTAATAAAAGAGGGGCTACCAATATTCACAAACCAAGAAAGGCGTTTGCTTTGTGCTGCTTGATGAAAATCATTAGGGATTGCTGCCAATGCGCGTGTTGAATAATAATTGGAGAGATGTTGCACGATGCCATACACTTCTTTTTCTCGTAAGCTAGAAGTTTGCGCATGTAAGTGAAAATGGGTATGGATATCGATTAATTGATTGAAGAAGCACCAAGCTAACAACTCCACTAAGTGGCCGCATTGCCGAATGGGTAGCTGTTCTGCCAGCGCGCTTAGGCTCAAATTTCCTGAGTAGAGCGACCAACAGGTTTCCTCTATAGAAGTAAATGCTAAAGTTAAATGCTCTTTCAACAAATGGCGGGATAAGCTAGAACACATGTGTTCTATTTCCCCGTCGCTTTTTTCAAACGCCACAGAAAGTTTGCGTTTTAATACTTGCATGTCTGCTTCGCTGATGGCAATGGCTTCAGTATGTTGGTCAGCAAAATTCGAGAGGACTTTATAGCTTTGTGATAAAGCATCAGTGAGCATTTGATTTTCTTGACTGGTTTGCGCGACGTCCCATTGATCGTGATTATCGAGTAAAGATAAATGTTCTGTAGTCCATTGCCATTCAATAATTAATGAAGTTAATAACGCTAGGCGCCAAATCAGTGAGTTTG
>CAXNEI010000100.1:0-5489 GCA_964201195.1 Gammaproteobacteria bacterium | reverse complement strand
AATAGTTGCATCTTTTTCTGCTGCTCTTGGATCTACAGTAATTTGAGTTGCTGCTGGTTGAGCGACTCTTTCTGCTTTTGGTGAAGTGCTGTGTTGAGTTGTTTGTGTTTGTTCAGCATTACTTTTTAGTTGTGCGATTTCCCGTTGTTGTGTCGTATGTTTTTCTTTTTGCGCGGTGAGCTCATTTTCTTGTGCAAATTGTGCTGCTTGTAGTTCAGTGAATTGTGCTTGCAATGCTGAAAGTCTTGCATTGGTTTCGCTTTCTCGTTGCGCTGAATCGGAAATAGTTTTTTGTTGTTCTGCTATGGTGGTGGAATCTTGGTCGTGAGTTGTTTCGCTTTCTAATATTTGTGCGTTTAGTCGAGAAGCTTCTGATTTTAGTTGCTCAATTTCTTGGCTGCGATCTTCTGGCTGCTGTGCAACAAGTTGATGTCGAAGCTGACCAACTTGTTCTTGAAGTTGCTGAACGGATTCCGTTAGACCGCATGAGAAATTAATTAATTGTTCATGTTCCATCCCGCGTATCCCAGTAACAATTTGTTCAGCAGAAGGTTGTGCTTGCGCTAAATGCTCACTCGTTGCTACGCCATCCATCGCTGTTGCATCGAGCTCAGAATGGCCTACAGGTTGAGAGGTGGTATTTTGGGTATTTGCGAGAAGAGAGCTCTTACTATCCGTTTGTGTTGCGGCATCGTATCGTGTCGTGTCGTTCTGCTGGAAGTGACTTTGTCAGTACTGCTCATAACTACCTCTTCATCGGATGAATATTAGAAATAAAAAATTGGATTATTTTTAACCGAAAAGGATCCTATCCGGCTTTGTGCATTAGGTAAAGTATTTTTTTTGTGAGATGCCAGAGAGTTGATTTATAGGTCAAGAATTTCTTATTTCCCCCAACTACCGCCCACTGCTTTATACAAATTAATTACTGAGGTGAGTTGGGCGTATTGCGCATCAATCAAATAACTTTGAATTTGAAATAAATCTCTTTGCGCATCCAGTGATTCAACTAAACTGCTATAGCCGCTGTTATAACGCAATTCTGCTAACCGTGCATTATCTTGTGCTGCGGAAAATTGGCGTTGCTGTGCGGCAGTAATTTTTTCTGCTGCGCTGATTTGTGTTAATGCATCATGGGTATCACGAAAGGCATTTTGTACCGCTTGAATATAGAGTGCGAGTGCTTGATCTTTTCTTGCGTAGGCTATTTTCATTATGCCTTTCATCGAGCCGCGATGATAAATCGGTTGCGCCAGGCTAGCGCCGATATTCCATAATAAAGAAGCAGGGTCAATTAAAGTTTTTAAGGCTTGGGATTCATAGCCTGTACCAGCAGTTAACCTAATCGCCGGAAAAAATAAAGTTTTTGCTTGGCCAATATCAGCATTCACGGCAATGAGATTTTGTTCGGCGGCAATTAAATCCGGTCGACGATTGAGTAGATCAGAAGATAACTCAGCAGGCACAGTCAGATGTTGCTGCAGTTGTGCAATGGTTTTGCCGCGCACAATGACTGGATGGGCAATGGCGCTTGGTGTGCGGCCGACTAATACAGCTAATGCAGATTCAATCATGGAGCGCGATTGTTTAAGTTGTTCTGCTGCAATTTCAGTAGTGGATAATTCGATTTCTGCTTGATGCAATTGCGCTTGGCTAATAATGCCAGCAGCAAAACGTTTTTGTTGTAGCGCTAAGCTGTCTTGTCGAGTTTTTACTGTGGCGTTGATTAATTCCATACGTTGATCGGCAGCGCGCAGAGCAAAATAATTTTGTGCCACATCGGTAGATAAAGTGATGAGCACTGTATCGCGATTGGCTTGTTGGCTCAGTAAGCGAGCGTGATCGGCTTCGCCGGCACGACGTAATTTTCCCCACAGATCAATTTGGTAGGATGCGCTAAGGCCTGCTTGCAGATTACGGCTAACACCTGCTGAATTAGGAAAAGATTGCGAAGAATTTTCACTGTAACGATTTTTGCTGGCGTTGATTACTGCATCGACGCTGGGTGCATTATCTGAAGCAGTAACAGCTAATGTGCCGCGCGCTTCTTCAACCCGAGCGACGGCTAATTTTATTTGTTGATTATTGGCTAGAGCTTCTTCTAATAAATCATTTAATACAGGATCTTGAAAAGAATGCCACCAGGCTAACCCATTTGTAGTCGCAGTAGGAATGTTGCTTTTGACGGTGAGTTTGGTTTCAGTATCGAGTGGTGGTCGTTGATAGTTCGGCCCAAGAGAACCGCAAGCGGTGAGGGATAAACTGATAACAAGAGGCAATAATTTTTTAAACATAATAATTTCCTTGAATGCAAAGATCCGTTCGGGCTGAGCTTGTCGAAGCCTATTCTTGCTGTGGTCTACCCTTCGACAAGCTCAGGGTGAACGAATCACGCTGTCAGGCAACTTATTCCTCATGCTTTTCGTAAAGTGGTTTCATCGGCACATGCGCGGGATGTTCAAAATCCTGTGCAGTAGTTTTTAATCGCTTGTCGTGAATTAATTTAAAAAATAACGGCACAAAGAAAATCGCCAGAAAAGTGGCTGATAACATGCCGCCTAAAACCCCGGTGCCTAAGGATTGTCGAGCTGCTGCACCTGCGCCTTGAGAAAAAGCTAAGGGTGCAACGCCTAGAATAAAAGCTAACGAGGTCATTAGAATAGGTCGAAAGCGTAACCGTGCTGCTTCTACTACTGCTGCCACAGGTGCAAAACCTTCCTGCATTTTTAGTACAGCAAATTCCACAATTAAAATCGCATTTTTTGCCGACAAACCCAATAATGTGACTAAGCCTATTTGAAAATAGACGTCGTTATTAAAGTGGCGTAAATATACCGCCAGTAGCGCACCGAACAGTCCAAAGGGCAGTGCCAATAATACGGAGAAAGGCAGCGACCATTTTTCATATTGTGCGGCTAGGATGAGAAAAACCATTAACACGCCAGCCAGTAGAGCTAAACCGCCAGCGTTGCTGCTGCGTTTTTCTTGAAAGGAGGCGCCGCCCCAATCATAGGACATGTCTGTTGGTAAGGTTTCTGCAGCCACGCGCTCCATGGCAGCAATCGCTTGGCCTGAACTGAAGCCGGGTTTTGCTGCGCCGAATATTTTAATGGTAGGCAGGCCATTAAAGCGTTCGACGGAATCAGGCCCAGTAACGAAGCGCACAGTGGTAAAGCTGCCCAGCGCTATCATGCGACCCGTGTTGGAGCGCACATAGAGTTGAGTAATATTTTCTGGCTTAGCACGGAAAGCGCCTTCCGCTTGTAATTGTACGGTGTAGGTTCGGCCATTTTTATTAAAATCGTTGACGTAATAGCTGCCGAGTGTTGCAGCCAGAGTATTATAAATATCCGGTAGTGCAACGCCCATGGCTAAGGCTTTTTCATTATCTACATCCACAAAAAGTTGCGGTGAGTTAGCTTGAAAAAAAGTTTGCACACCAGCTAATTCTGGTTGTTTGTTGGCAGCTGCTAAAAAAGCGGGGAGTTGTTCTGCTAAACGACGTACGCCGCCTTCGCCTTTGTTTTGTAAATAAAATTCGAAGCCACCGGTTTGACCTAAACCTTGAATCGCTGGCGGACTAAAAAATAAAGGCAAGCCTTCTTTAATGCCTGCGGTTTTGAAAAAGCTTTCTCCCACTAATTGTTGTACTGGTTGATCACGTTCTTCCCAAGGTTTGAGCGGGAAGAATAGTGTAGCAGCAGAAGATTTTAACCCGCCGCCACCGAGAAAATCTAAGCCCACCAGCGCAAAGGTCGTATCAATATTCTTGTTGGTTTTCAAACTGGCTTCTATTTGTTTGACCATAGCGTCGGTGCGATCTAGCGAGGCGCCATCGGGTAAAACCGCAGCGCCGATGAAATAGCCTTGGTCTTCATCAGGCACTAAACCTTTCGGCACCAGGTGCCATAACAGACCGGTGAGTAAAATCATACCGCCAAATAAACTGACGCCTAACAGTGCGCGTTGTAAGAAGAATTTTACGCCTCGAGTGTAGCCTCGAGTGAAACGTGCAAAGGCTTTGTTAAACCACCTAAAAAAAGGAAACCAAGGAGAAAAGGCATTGTGTTGTTCGGCGCCAGGTTTTAAAAATACTGCGCATAAAGCCGGGGTCAGCGTTAATGCAACAATGCCGGAAAGTAATACCGCAAGAGAAATCGTCACCGAAAATTGGCGATAGAGTTCACCGGTCAATCCACCCAAGAAAGCAATAGGGCCGAAAGCAGCCAGTAGGACTAATACAATGGCAATGACTGGGCCGGTGACTTCGCGCATGGCTTCGATAGCGGCTTCTTTAGGATTTAAGCCTTCTTCATTCATTAAGCGTTCGACGTTTTCTAAAACGACTATAGCGTCGTCTACCACAATACCAATGGCTAAGACCATGCCGAATAAAGTTAAGGTGTTAATGCTGTAACCTAATAAATGCAAACCAGCCATGGTACCGATTAATGAGACGGGTACCGCTAAGGTGGGAATCAACGTGGCGCGCCAACTTTGTAAAAATAAATACACCACGAGAAAAACTAACATCATGGCTTCAGCCAAAGTTTTTAATACTTCAGCAATCGATTGTTTAACGAAGGGTGTGGTGTCGTAGGGCGTGACGTAATTCATGCCCGCTGGGAATTTTTTCTTCAGTTCTTGCAGGGTGTTTTCCACTGCTTGGCGTGTTGCTAACGCATTGGCGCCGGTTTGCAAAAATACGCCAATGTTTGCTGAAGCGTGGCCGTTGACCCGTCCATAAAGATTGTAATCTCTGGAGCCTAATTCTACGCGGGCTATGTCTTTGAGGCGAATCGTTGCGCCACCGGGCGCTGCTTTAACGATGATATTGGCAAAATCTTCTGGCTCTAAGAGGCGTCCCTTGGCGGTGACTGTTAGGGTGAGCTCTTCGGTATTATTCGGCGTGGCGCCAATTTTCCCCGCAGCGTATTGCGAATTTTGTTGATTAATCGCAGTGGCTATGTCGTTTACTGTAATGCCCAATTGTGCCATTCGATCAGGGCGCATCCAAATGCGCATGGCGTAATCTTTTGCGCCAAAAATTTGTACATTGGTGGTGCCGGGTACGCGTTTAATCGCGTCTAAAATATTTTGTGAAGCGTAGTTCGATAAATACAAAGCATCGTATCTATCATCTGGAGAAAATAGTGCGATGACGACTAAAAAATTCGCTGAGCTTTTTGATACAGTGACGCCTTGGCGGCGCACTTCTTGTGGCAATTTTGCATCGGCTTGGCGCACGCGATTATTGACGTTCACTGCGGCAATATCTAAATCAGTACCTACTTCAAAAGTAACATTAATAGAAACGCGACCATCACCAGAGGAAACAGAATCCATATAGAGCATATGCTCTACGCCGTTAATTTGTTCCTCAATCGGTGCAGCTACTGCGCGTTCTAATACTTCGGCAGAAGCACCGGGATAAATGGCAGTGACGTTGACCACGGGAGGTGAAATTTCTGGGTAACGTTCGATGGGTA
>CAXNEI010000099.1:0-5521 GCA_964201195.1 Gammaproteobacteria bacterium | reverse complement strand
GTTGTCTCTGGGGCGGCGAGTATCTCTGTTGTCTCTGCGTCGGTTATTGCGATCAGCGGGGCGTCGGTTATTGCGCTGCTCATTATTACGAGGTGTAGTTGCACCACGCTCTGCAGTAGATGTTCGCTCGCTCACCGGGCGCTGTTCAGTAGTAGCGGTGGCCGCCGTATTTCCATTGCGATCACCATTGTTATGGTGATGCGTGCTGCGTTCAGCAGTGTTGGCATTGGAGCGATCATTAGGCGTGCTGCGTTCTCCGCGATCATTGGGTCGGTCACCGCGATTGTTGTTGTGGCGATTGTTGTTTCCGCCACCACGTCTTTGGTGTTGTCGATGATGACCTCGTTGATGATCCTCATCTCGGGTTTCTCTATCGGTGCGCACTGCGCGAGCTGCTGCTTCTGCCGTAGGATTTTGCGGAGTAGGGCAAGCTTCTTCACCTTTATTAAATAACGCGCCAATCCAAGTGCTAAATCGCGTTAATGCGCTGGCATCTTTTCTTGAGCTAGGGGGTGGCGAAGTAGGTTGCAACATTTTCACCGCAGCTTTTGGATGCATAATTTGCGCTTCAACAGCAAAAGGATTTTGCGGTTCTTCTATTGTTACCGCTGTCACCATTTCATAACTGGCGCGTCCATCGCTGCTTTGATCTGCTTTAATGCGCGTCAAATCGAATTTAGGCGTTTCGTAATTAGGGTTAGGAATAATCAGAATGCGTAGGTTATAGCGCTTTTCTAATTCAGCAATGGCGGTTCTTTTCTCATTGAGCAAATAGGTGGCAACATTCACCGGTAATTGCGCGTGAATTTCCGCTGCACCTTCTTTCATCGCTTCTTCTTGCAATAAACGCATGATAGAAAGCGCCAAGGAATTTACATCGCGGACCATGCCAGTACCGTTGCAACGAGGGCAAGTATGACCGCTGGTTTCTTCTAGTGAAGGGCGTAAGCGCTGGCGAGAAATTTCCATTAAGCCAAATTTAGAAATGCGACTGAGCTGCACGCGAGCACGGTCTATTTCCAGTGCAGTGCTCATTCTCTGTTCTACATCCCGCTGGTTGCGGGCAGGCGACATATCGATAAAGTCGATGACAATTAAGCCACCGATATCGCGCAAGCGTAATTGTCGCGCAATTTCATCGGCTGCTTCTAAGTTAGTGTTCAGCGCAGTTTCTTCAATGTCAGCACCGCGCGTAGAGCGAGAAGAGTTAATGTCGATAGAAACCAAGGCTTCGGTCACATCAATCACGATAGAACCGCCAGAAGGTAATTTTACTTCGCGCTGGAAAGCGGTTTCGATTTGGCTTTCGATTTGATAACGGCTAAATAAAGGAATGCTTTCTCGATAGAGTTTGATGCGACTCTCATATTGCGGCATCACTTGTTTAATAAAGGTCAGCGCTTCTTCAAAAGCTTCTTCGCTGTCTACGATCACTTCAGTAATATCTTGACGCAAATAATCGCGAATGGTGCGAATCACAATATTGCTTTCTTGGTAGATCAAGAAAGGCGCAGAGCGTTCTTGTCCCGCGCCAGTAATAGCGGCCCACAGTTGGATTAAATAATTTAAATCCCACTGCAATTCTTCTTCCGAGCGACCCACACCAGCGGTGCGGATAATAATGCCCATCTCGGCAGGAATTTCTAGCTTGCTCATGGCATCGCGTAATTCAGATCTGTCATCGCCGTCGATGCGACGAGAAATGCCGCCAGCCCGTGGATTATTTGGCATTAATACCAAATAGCGGCCCGCTAAGCTCACGAAAGTAGTCAGTGCAGCGCCTTTGTTGCCCCGTTCTTCTTTTTCCACTTGAACAATCACTTCCTGGCCTTCTTTCACCAGTTCGCGAATGTTCATTCGGCCTTGGCCGCCATCTCGGGGATCTTTGGTAAAGTATTCGCGGGCGATTTCTTTTAGCGGCAAAAATCCATGACGCTCGGCACCAAAATCGACGAAAGCAGCTTCTAGGCTGGGCTCTACTCGAGTGATGCGGCCTTTATAAATATTGGATTTTTTCTGTTCGCGGAGGCGGTGTTCTATGTCTAAATCGTACAGTCGTTGGCCGTCTACTAAAGCAACGCGCAACTCTTCGGCTTGAGTTGCATTAATCAGCATCCTTTTCATGGAAATATCTTTCTCGTTTTGGGGCGAGGAGAGTTGCACATTCTGCGCGGTTGGAGGTCGTAACCTGAGGTCGTTAGAAGCGAAATAATGCTTTCGCTTGAGGTTAGGTATTCGTCACACGGCTTTCTTGCAGTGTTGGCGTCTGTATTATGCGCGCCAACAAACTGCGGAATTAGGTACAATCTCATCGCTGTTAAGCGTTATGGAGAGTTATCTGTAATAACTAAAGACTCTCCGTTCATTAATTCATTTGCTATCTACTTATTGCTACCTGGGCACAAAATAGTGTAGAAAGCTCTGCTCTCTTTTTTACTCTCTTAACTCTTTTACATTAGTTGGGCCGTAATATAGCGACAAAGTTTCTTGGCGTCCATGCTTTCTTCCTTTTTGCGGCTTTCTAACTAACCACCGGAGTACGGGCATGACCCTTTCTTCCTCTATCACTGATCGTCCTCAGGTCTACACCTTGTCTGTGGATCAAGACTATGAACAGCAACGGCTGGATAATTTCTTGTTTCGAGAATTAAAAGGTGTGCCCAAGTCAAAAGTGTATCAGATGATTCGCAAAGGCGAAGTCCGAGTAAATAAAAAACGTATTAAACCGGATTATCGGTTGCAATCGGGTGATCAGATTCGCATTCCTCCGGTACGTCAATCGCAAGCACAGCAAGAAGTGTGGGTGGAAAGCACTAAGACGCAAGAGATAGAGAAGCGCATTTTATTTGAAGATGATGGTCTAATTATTTTGAATAAGCCTGCTGGCTGGGCAGTGCATGGTGGGAGTGGCATTAGTTTAGGGATCATTGAAGCTTTACGAGTGAGCCGTCCGAAAAAAACCTTAGAGTTGGTGCATCGATTGGATCGCGGCACTTCTGGTTGTTTAATGATCGCAAAAAAACGTTCGGTGCTCAAAAGATTGAATGAAGCCTTGAAAGAAGGTGAAGTGCGAAAAACTTATGTGGCTTTAGTTTCAGGCCCCTGGTCGAAGCGAACAACCTTAGTTGATCAGCCGCTATTAAAGCGAGAGTTGCCAGAAGGTGGCCGGATGGTCAAAGTAGATTCCCGTGGTAAGGCAGCAAAAACCAAATTTCAATTACTCATCAGTAATCCGCAAGTCAGTTTAATTCGCGCTATGCCGATTACTGGCCGCACCCATCAAATTCGGGTGCATTGTCAGTATGCCGGTCATTCTATTATTGGCGATGAAGCTTACGGTTCTGCAATATTGGATCGTGCGGTAAAAGGCTGGGGTGTGAATGGCATGTGTCTGCATGCCTATCAATTAGAACTGCCCGATGAAGAGGGCAAGAAAATGCAGATTACTGCGCCTTTGCCGGCTAATTTGCAAGCGGCTATGGAGCGATTGAAAAAAGAGAAAGGCGTGGTGCATGAGAAGTTATAAGTGTCGTCATCCTGCAGCTTAACTGCAATATCCAAAAACGGTGAATTGCTAAACAAAGGCAGTCTATCCAGACTTATATATTGGATCTTGCAGTTAAGCTGCGGGATGACGACTTTGAGAAGTGAATAATGATGAGCAAATACGAATTAATTATTTTCGATTGGGATGGCACTTTAATGGATTCCGTACCGAAAATTGTTTCCAGTATCCAAGAAGCTACCCAGGCGTTGAATTGGCAATGCCCCACAGAATTAGAAATTCGGGATATCATTGGTTTAGGTTTGCCAGAAGCCTTTGCCCAATTATTTCCCTCTGCAAAACCAGAGCAATATGCTGAATTGCGGGCTTATTATGCGCAGCATTATTCTATTCATAATCAAACGCCCAGCCCTTTATTTGATGGCGTTGAAAAAACTTTGCAAGAATTGCGCGAGCAAAACTATCAATTAGCCGTAGCCACAGGAAAAAGTCGCAAAGGTTTGGATCGTGTATGGCAAGATGTCGATGTGGCGCATTATTTTGTGACTAGTCGTTGTGCCGATGAATCTCATTCTAAGCCAGCACCGCACATGGTATTAGAAATTTTAGAAGAATTAGGCATCGCGCCACAGCGCGCGTTAGTTGTTGGTGATACGGAATTTGATATGGAAATGGCGCAACGTGCGGGCGTTGATCGAGTGGGGGTGAGTTATGGTTCCCATGCGAAAGAGCGATTGTTACGCTACGATTTGGTGGCTTGTTTAGATCATATGAGTGAACTTAAAAAGGTATTGTAAAATGAGCGATGCATCTAATGAAGTTAAAAATACTGAAATTTCTCCCAGCCAAAAACAATGGCAATTAATTGAAAAATTATTGAATAAATCCCTCGATGAGCAAATTAAAACGCGACGATGGAATTGGATTTTTCGCATTATTTTTATAATTATTTTATTAATGAGTTTTGGCTTATTTAATAACAGCCAACAAGAAACTTCTGTTTTGCAGTCGCACACTGCAATGGTCGCCATTCAAGGTGAAATTGGTGAAGATCAGCCGGCCAATGCCGACGACATCATCGAAGGTTTGCGTAACGCGTTTAAAAATTCTCATACAAAAGCGGTGTTATTAAGAATTAATAGTCCTGGCGGTAGCCCGGTGCAAGCCAGCATGGTGTATGACGAAATTATGCGGTTGAAAAAACAGAGCCATAAAAAAGTCTACGCCGCTATTATTGATACCGGCGCTTCTGGCGCTTATTACATAGCTGCAGCCGCCGATGCAATTTATGCCAATCCCTCGAGTATTGTAGGTTCCATTGGTGTCGTCAGTGAAGGCTTTGGTTTTGTCAACGCGTTAGGAAAAATTGGTATTGAGCGTCGGATTTGGACCGCCGGTGAAAATAAAGTGGAGTTAGATCCCTATTTACCGATAAAACCAGAAAATTCTGCGCGTTTGCAAACTTTGTTAGATGATATTCATCAGCAATTTATTGCTGATGTAAAGGCAGGTCGTGGTGCGCGAATTAAATCAACGCCTGAAATATTTAGCGGTTTATTTTGGACAGGGAAAAAAGCAATGAGTTTGGGCCTTATCGACGGATTGGCTAGCCCAGATCAAGTAGCAAGAAATATTATTAAGGAGCCTCGTGTGGTGGATTACACTGTAAAACCTGATTTGCTTTCTACACTTTCTGGAAAATTTGGCGTGATGCTAGGGCAGGGATTGGCGAAGTCGTTAGGATTGCGTGAGTTAGGTTTGAGGTAGTTAAATTTTATTTATGACATCATTATTACCCAAAAAAATAGACCTGAAAAAACTTTGCCAAGGTCATACTGAATTAACTGGTCAATTGGCTTTAGCCAGCTTTTCTCGTGTACAACAGTCAATTGCAGAAATGCAGCTAACGGATGAGCAACACTCCTGGTTGAAAGGTGAGGCATCACTGAGTTTCTCCCTTGGTGAAAAGCATCAGCGTTTAATTGTCGGCAAGGTGACCCTACAATTACCAGCTCG
>CAXNEI010000098.1:0-5540 GCA_964201195.1 Gammaproteobacteria bacterium | reverse complement strand
AGGGATACGCCTTGAGCTACAGCGGTGCGCAGATAGTCCACTTCATGAGCTTGGGTGGAATACAATGCGCTTTGAGAATAACAGATTGGAAAATTCTCCACCATTAACCAATCCAAGCACCAACACACTAATTAACCATTGCAAAATTATTAGACTAAAAATAGGCAAAGCCACCACTAACCCACCCCTTGCAACCTTGCATATTGGAAGTTAGACTTCCAATATGCAAACTTCTATCGCTCGCCAACAAACCGATTTAATCAAGCGTAGACTAAAAAATACGCCTGCGGTAGCCCTATTGGGCCCACGCCAAGTAGGCAAATCAACCCTGGCCAAGGAAATCATGAACGCCTTTAAAGGCGCGATTTATTTGGATCTTGAGCGCCCAGCGGATTTAAATAAATTACGTGATCCAGAGGCCTATTTTGCCTTACATCCAGATAAGTTAATTTGCCTGGATGAGATTCAGCGATCACCTGAGTTATTTCCTGTGTTGCGTAGTCTCATCGATGAGCGCGGACGCAATGGCCAGTTTTTAATATTGGGCTCTGCTTCACCCACGCTGATTCAACAAAGCTCGGAAAGCTTAGCTGGTAGAATCGCTTATATTGAAATGATGCCTTTTTTACTGCAAGAGTTGATTGCTCATAAACACACCTCTACTTTGTTACGCCGCTTGTGGTTGCGCGGTGGGTTTCCTCGCAGTTATTTGGCGGCCAATGATAAATCCAGTTTTGAATGGCGACTGGATTTTATTCGCACTTTTTTGGAAAGGGATTTAGCGCAATTAAGTTTTTCTCTTTCTCCTAAAGTGATGGAGCGTTTTTGGCGGTTATGCGCCCACAGTCATGGGCAATTATTGAATCAATCTAAGTTAGGCAGCGCTTTGGGATTAAGTCATCATACGATTCGTTCTTATATTGATGCCTTGGAGCAGACTTTTATTTTGCGTAGTTTGCCGCCTTATGAAGCGAATCTGAAAAA
Source organism: Gammaproteobacteria bacterium (assembly GCA_964201195.1). Lineage (GTDB taxonomy): Bacteria > Pseudomonadota > Gammaproteobacteria > Pseudomonadales > JAHFSE01 > JAHFSE01. The sequence goes on along the minus strand of CAXNEI010000098.1, from coordinate 4,556 downwards.
ACGCTTAATTAAATCACCTAAAGTGTATATTCGAGACACAGGCTTGTTGCACGCACTGCTAGGCCTAGAAACACAAGAAGATCTTTTTTCCCATCCTTGTTATGGCAGCTCTTGGGAAGGATTGGTTATTGAACAGGTCTTGGCGCAATTACCTGATTGGCGCGCTTCTTTTTATCGCACGGCATCTGGCAGCGAAATTGATTTGATCCTGGAAAAAGGTAAACGACGTATTGCGGTAGAGTGCAAAGCTTCTACGGCTCCTGAAGTAGGAAAAGGTTTTTGGCTAGCATTAAAGGATCTTGAAATTACTGAGGCCTGGGTGGTTGCGCCTGTTAACGAGAGTTATCCTTTAGGACAAGGTGTTAGCGTGATCCCTTTAGAACAAATTAAAAAAATTGGCGGTTAATTTTTATAGCGCCATTTAATATCATTAAAGGGGTTGAAAATGAATCAAAGGATGTTTTCAGAGAGTCAGGCTAAAAAAATTATTCGTTATGCACAGATTCATGGCATGAAGGAAGCTGCTAAATTATTTAATATAAGCGAATTTACCGTGAGTAACTGTTTTTTTAGATTAAAAATTAAATACCAGCGCAAAATATACGCCAAAAAATGCGCTATATGCGGAATTAAATTTAGCACTATCTACGACCTAAAAAAATTTTGCGGGCCAAAATGCAGGGTTAAAGCTCAAAATGAGTGCAGCAAACTAAAAACTAAAGCTAAAGAACGCAATTCATCTATAAGCAAAGGTGATCAGGGCAAGCCAATAAAGTAAGATGTTAGCCCAAAGCGATAATGTCCCCTTGTCCAAAGTTAAAATGTCCCCTTTGAGGCTTCAAAAGGGACTGTACTGGTCAAGCAAAACCGGACACTATTTGTTGAGACATTTCAAAATGAATTGGCGATACACCACCATTAGCATTGTGTAGCCGATCCAAGTTGTAATATTTGATGTAGGCTGCCACATCAATTTTCATATGATCACGCGTTGGCTGCGCAACCTTGAATATCCAATCGTGTTTCAAACTTCCAAAAAAACGTTCAACAACTGCGTTATCCCAGCAGGCGCCAACATCTCCCATCGATGAGCGTATGCCGTATCCCTTCAGTAAATTTCTAAAACGCTTACTCGTATACTGCGAGCCTCGATCACTATGAAACACTAACCCTTTTGATGGCTGACGAAGGTTCACTGCTTTGATGATCGCCTTACTAATTAAATCCTGCGTCATCTGCTTATCAATATGCCAACCAACAATTCGGCGCGAAAATAAATCCATGACAATCGCTAAATACATCCAACCTTCAGCTGTTTTTAAATAGGTGATGTCTCCTGCCCATACTTCATTGGCTGCCACTGGATTGAAATTTTGATTCAATAAATTATCTGCAACTTGATCGCTGTGTTTGCGCTTGGTCGTTACTTTATACGCAATTCGCTGCTTAACGATTAAATTAAGCTTTTTCATTAAGCGACGCATTCGTTCGCGACTGATCATAAAGCCTTCTTCGCGTAATTTCTTTGCCAGTTCTCTACTGCCTAAACTAGACCTCTTTCGAAACTAGTAATGCGCTTTAAAATGTATTAAAAATAGCTTCCAACACGGCTTCGTCTTTGAACTCTTTTGGATACTGCTTATAGGATCGTTTCTGACTCATAATAACACCTCAATGGTTGACATTTATTGTCTCTCATTAATGTGTCCGGTTCTATTAGACCACTACAGCCCAGCAAATTGTTGCGCTGATTAAAGCCATGACGCAGCACCCTGCTTATGCCGGTAAATCTATTGGCATTATTTCTATGCTTAAAGAAAATCAGGCGAAATTAATTCAGTCTTTGATTCATAAAAGCATCGATAGTCTTGAGATTGAACAACGACGCATACAATCAGGAATCCCTGGCACCTTCCAAGGTGATGAACGAGATATTATCTTTTTATCTATGGTGGACAGCCCCGCTGAACAAGGCACTTTACGTGCTGTTCATGAAGGCGCATTTGAATCGAATAAAAAACGCTATAACGTTGCAGCCAGTCGAGCACGAGATCAATTATGGGTGATACATTCTTTTGATCCAGCGCTGCATTTAAAAACCAGCGATATTCGCTTTAATTTATTGCAGCATATGAAAGATCCCCTGGCTTCCATTCGATTATTCGATCAAGAGACAACAAAAACTGAATCACCCTTTGAGCGCGAAGTCTTAAAGCGACTCACCGACGCAGGCTTCCAAGTAAAAACGCAATGGCAAGTGGGTTATTACCGCATTGATATGGTGGTAGAAGGCAACGGTAAACGCTTAGCCGTTGAATGTGATGGTGATCGTTATCATCCGTTAGAAAAATTAGCAGAAGATATGGAGCGCCAAGCTGTGCTTGAACGCTTAGGTTGGCAATTTGCACGCATCCGCGGCAGTGCTTTTTATCGCAATCCAACCGCAGCGATGAAAATTATCTTTGATCGTTTGGCAGAACTAGAAATTCAGCCGCAAATACAAACAGCGGATAAAGCACCCACTGCGGATATGAGTTTGGTGTATGAGTTGGAGAATGTGATAACATCATTTAGCTCAGTTATCTAATTCATTGCAGAGAAATATTTAGGTACAAATTTAAGTCTACTGAAGATGGTAATCATCCATATGTGAGATTGAACCACACCAACCACTTTAGGTTGTTGGTATATGTGTTGGTATAAGTGACTAGGTAAAAATTGATTTTCCCCTATAAATCAAGCAACTAACTGTGCAATTCAAACCCACCCGTAGCCACCATATATTAATTAGCATGTTTAGCTAAAAATTTATCTAACTGATTCGCAAAAGCTTGTATATCCCGCGCATTTAATGCAGCAGGCCCTCCCGTATGAATACCACTAGAACGCATGGTATCCATGAAGTCCCGCATTGTTAAACGCTCACCAATATTTTCCCGTGTATAACGTTCACCCCGTGGATTAATTGCATGGCCTCCCTTGCCAATCACTTCATAGGCTAAGGGAATATCTGCAGTAATCACTAAATCACCAGCAATTAATTGCTTAACAATTTCATTGTCCGCCACATCAAAACCCGCTTTAACTTGTAATAAGTTAATATAGAGCGATGGCGGTGTATGGAGATATTGATTGGCAACCAGTGTAGTGATAATTGCCGTACGCTCTGCCATCCGAAATAAAATGTCTTTAATCGCTTTTGGGCAAGCGTCAGCATCAACCCATATTTTCATGGCTTACTCACAATCAAACACTAGTTTCTTTTAAAACCCCATTTTTCATAATATTCTGCTCGAGCAGCTTCTTTCTGCTGCACTGCATTTTCATCCCTCTCTCTATTCAGTTTGATATACACTTCGCAAGATAAAGCAGATAAATAATGATTGTTAACCTTCTCAGCATAGTCTAAGGCTTGTTCTATGGATTGATTGACCACTGACAATTCTTTGTGACAGAAAAAATCTAATAATGCCTTGGCTAATAACTCATGCACTTTAAAATCGCCGCTGTTATATTCCGACCAAACGGCTAAGCGCGCCAAATAAAACTTAATTTTACACACAAGAAAAAAATTATTCTTTTTAGTCATCACTAAACAATAGATATAAAATACATATAAATAAGGGCATAAAGGAAGCCCTAATCCACCATCAAGAAAACTCAAAGTTCTTTCGCAGGCACGCAACCCTTCATCATAATCTCTTTCTAGCATACAACGCCATAAATGAGAAAAGTTTAAGAGGAAATCGCTATTTCTTGAAACACCCGCTTTCATCATCAAGGTCACTTCATCTGTATCGGCTTGAACGCCCTTAGCCCATAAAACAAATTTTCTTAAAACAGCATGATTAAATACAGCCGCTTCGTAACCAAATAACTCTACTGTCTGATAGCGCTCATCGATAGTGTCTAATACCGCTTGCAAAGAATGCCCTTCCGTTAACATATACCAAGCTGCCACAGAACTGGAATAACTCGCAAACTCCCAATTTCCTGCCAAAAGACCTACTTCATAACTACTCAATAAACCTGCAACACCATCCTGTAAAGATTTCGTAAAAGGCGAGAGAAACGCAGCGGTAAATAAAGTTCTCGACTCATAAAATTCATCGTCAAAGCAGGCTTTTTCAATTTCGCTATATTGCGTCATCGGAATGCTTTGATAGCTTTTATCAACCATACGACGCAACCAATCCATCTTGAACAGCAAAGGATATTGCTCTTTAATGACATAGGTTAATAACTGATAGCCGTAAACGGCATACATGGTGCCCGGCCCTACGCCTTTTTCTAGTGCCCAGCGCACACCTAATAAAATCAATGAAGGCAAAAACATTTTATCGGTAGCATTCACATAAGCAGTGCCAGACAAAGCTTTTAAAATACGAGCACGCGCTAGCGATTCTTTCTCCGTATTAGACCGCATAGGATATCCATGCCGCACATTATGACGAATCAAGATCAGCACCTGAATCCATGCAATAACAAGGGTTAAACCAGTAACTGATGTTGATACTTGGCGGCCCAATTTACTGATGTATTGTACCGCAACAACC
>CAXNEI010000097.1:0-5556 GCA_964201195.1 Gammaproteobacteria bacterium | reverse complement strand
TTTATTGGGCGCAGCAAGCAGCGCCCCTACAGAAGAAATTATAATCAGCAGGTTTGAATCACTACCCAAAAAACGATATCTCGCTTTATATTTTCCGATGCTCCAGCACCGGCATAGCCTGACGAATCTCGCGTAATTTTTCTAACTCTATTTCCGCCATAATCCAACCGATGCCTTTATCTATTTTAGCCAACAGGCGACCCCAAGGATCAATAATACAAGAACCACCAAACGTTTCTCGGCCCGAAGGATGAAGACCACCTTGATTGCAACCAATCACATAACATTGATTTTCAATAGCTCGTGCACGTAATAAAATTTCCCAATGAGCCTCGCCAGTAACCTGCGTAAAGGCACTCGGTACACAAAGAATTTCTGCGCCCTGCTCTGCTAGAAAACGATATAATTCGGGAAAGCGTAAATCATAGCAAACCGATAAACCTATTTGTCCGAATGGCGTATCAGCTAACACTGGCTGTGAACCGGGCGCAATAGTTGCCGACTCATGATATTGACCCTGCTTGTCATTTACCTGCACATCGAATAAATGCATTTTGTCATAACGCGCAACCACTTCACCTTGCGCATTAAATAATAACGAGGCGGAACGCACTTTATTTTCCGCAATTATTTCTCCAGCAGAAGTTTGGCACAGCGGCATAGTGCCCGCCAAAAGCCAAATCCCATAGCGCCGACATTGAGCACTGAGAAATTTTTCCATGTAATGCGTTGCCATTTCCTGCTCGGCTAATGCACGATATCCAGCAGCAGAAAATAAGGCAAAATTTTCTGGCAGCACAATACACTCAGCACCAGCATCTGCTGCTTGCTGAATTAATTTTTCAGCTTGCGCTAAATTATCTTCTAGCACATCACCGCTAATCATTTGTAGCGCAGCAACTCTAACCATATAAGGAGAAGCCATATTAAAAACTCAACAATTTCCTGCGTTTTTCCACATCACCCAACCACTCAGGCGCAAGAAAACGCGGGCCATAACGATCAGCCAATTGCTGACAACGAGCCATAAAAGTTTCTAAACCATATTGTTTAATTAATTGAATAACACCGCCGGTCCAAGCAGGAAAACCGATACCCATAATAGAACCAATATTTGCATAGGCTACCGATTCAATCACGCCTTCATCAAAACATTTTAAGGTTTCCAATGCCTGAATAAATAAAAGTCGTTCTTTTAAATCTTCTAACGGTGGATTAACGCCGGCTTTCACAAAATGCTCAAGCAAACCTGGCCACAAATATTTTTTCCCTTGCGCTGGATAGTCCCCCTGGGCAGGATATTGATAGAAACCCGCGCCAGTAGATTTTCCTAGCCGTTTAAATTCATCTAACATTTTATTTAACACCGACTCACCGGGAGGAAGATGGTAAACCTTACCTTCTTCCGCTAAATCGCGCGCTGTATCCACACTGACTTTTCGCGACAAAGATAAAGTCAGTTCATCAATAATCGCTAAAGGGCCCACAGGAAAACCGGCTTTTGCGGCGGCAATTTCAATACTGGCAGGATGCACGCCTTCTTCTAGCATGCCCACGCCTTCCATTAAATAAGTGCCAATCACTCGCGTAGTAAAAAATCCGCGGCTGTCATTCACCACAATCGGTGTCTTTTTAATTTGCTGGACAAAATCAAACGCCTTCGCCAAGGTTTCTGCTGAAGTTTGTTTGCCACAAATAATTTCCACTAACGGCATCCTGTCTACAGGAGAAAAGAAATGTAGACCAATAAAATTGTGTGGACGCGTCACCGCTTTGGCTAATCCAGTAATGGGTAAACTGGAAGTATTCGAAGCGAAAATCGCGGTATCGCTGAGCTGTTGCTCCGCAGCGCTAGAAACTTCTGCTTTTAATTTTTTATCTTCAAACACCGCTTCTACAACTAAATCACAACCGGCTAAATCTGCCATAATATCAGTAGGATAAATACGGGCTAATATTTCATCTTTTTGTGATTCAGTTATTTGCCCACGAGATAACTGTTTCGCTAGTAATTTTTCTGAATAGGCTTTGCCCTGCTGCGCCTTTTCCAAACTAGTGTCTTTCAGAATGACTTGAATACCGCGCATTGCACAAGTATAAGCAATGCCTGCGCCCATCATTCCTGCACCTAACAAACCAACTTTTTTTGCGGAAAACCTTTCTTCAATAGCTGGCCGACCCAGACCTTTATTAATTTCGTGTAGCTGAAAGAAGAAAGTATTAATCATATTTTTTGCGATTGGGCTGGTGACCAACTTCACAAAATAACGACTTTCAATTAAGCAGGCAGAATCAAAATCCACCTGCAATCCCTCTACCGCTGCGCTCATAATCGCTTCCGGCGCTGGATAACAGCCTTTGGTTTTTGCGCTGAGCATGGCGGGCATCACTGCTATCATTTGTGCTAACTTTGGATTGGAAGGAACTCCACCGGGCACGTTAAAATCCCGTCGATCCCATGGTTGTTGCACATTAGCATTCGCCAAGCACCAGGCTTTAGCTTTGACCAATAATTCTTCTGCGGATACTACTTCATTAATAATACCCATTTGTTTCGCTTCTTGCGGACGTAATTTTTTTCCTTCCAACAATAATGGTGCTGCTTTTTCCAAACCTAACAAACGCGTTAACCGGACCACACCGCCACCGCCTGGCAATAAACCTAAAGAGACTTCCGGCAAACCTAATTGAATACGCGCATCATCGATAACAAAACGCGCATGGCAGGCCAAACATAATTCAAAACCACCGCCCAACGCTGTGCCATTAATCGCTGCCGCCACCGGTACTTTTAAAGTTTCTAAGCGACGCAATGATTTTTTAAACTGCGTGACAAACTCCATAAATTCGTCGGCTTGCTCTGGTGTAATAGTCACTATCATCGACAAATCAGCGCCAGCCATAAAAGTGGATTTGGCAGAAGTAATCACTACACCCGCTAAATTCTCTTCTTGCTCAAGACGATTAATTATTTCCGATAAACTTTGACGAAAATGATCATCCACTAAATTGGCACTTTGATTGGGCGCGTCCAAAATCAAAGTAACGATATCGTCTGAATCTTTTCGATATTGAATTACTGATGCTGTCATGAAATATTCCTCTACTCTTTAATTTATATGCGCTCAATAATCGTCGCAATCCCCATTCCGCCGCCCACACACAAAGTGGCTAAACCATATTTCAAATTGCGTTGTTCTAATTCATCCAATAAAGTACCGAGAATCATACAGCCCGTAGCACCAAGTGGATGACCAAGCGCAATAGAGCCGCCATTGACATTAATTTTTTCCATAGGGATATGCAGATCTTTTTGGAATTTCATCACCACCGCGGCAAACGCTTCATTCACTTCAAATAAATCAATTTGCTCAGCAGTCATATTGGCTTTTTGCAAAACCAATTGTGTTACCGGGCCTGGGCCAGTCAACATAATCGTAGGATCGGTACTGGTCACCGCAGTGGCAACGATACGTCCGCGGGGTGTAAGACTTAATTTATTGGCCATCGCTTCACTGCCAATTAACATCAATGCAGCGCCATCCACAATGCCGGAAGAATTTCCTGGCGTATGCACATGATTAATTTTTTCTACCCAGTGATATTTTTGCAGCGCTACTTGATCGAAACCTAATTCACCAGGCATGGCAAACGACGGATTTAATTTTGCTAACGCTTCCAAAGTGGTGCTCGGTCGGTTGTATTCATCTTTAGTTAAAATCGGCAAACCATTGATGTCGGTGACTGCAACTAAAGAACGCTTGAACGCGTTGCGCTGTTGCGCTTGCGCGGCTTTTTGTTGTGAAGCATAGGCAAATTGATCTACATCTTCGCGAGAAAAACCTTCCAACGTCGCAATTAAATCTGCGCCAATACCTTGCGGCACAAAATGGGTATGCAAACTGGTGGCAGGATCCAATGCCCAAGATCCACCATCACTTCCCATAGGACAACGGGACATAGATTCGACGCCGCCAGCCACAATTAAATGCTCCCATTCAGAACGCACTTTCATTGCAGCTAAATTCACTGCTTCCAAACCCGAAGCACAAAAACGATTTAATTGAAAACCCGAAACGCTGACATCCCAATCCGCTACTTGTGCGGAAATTTTCGCAATATTCGCGCCTTGATCGCCAATGGGCGTCACACAACCCAACACCACATCATTGACCAAAGAAGAATCAAATTTCGGATTACGTTGTTGTAATGCTTTCATCAAACCAGCAACCAGATCCACTGGTTTTACGCTGTACAAACTGCCGTCTTTTTTGCCTCGACCGCGCGGGGTACGAATGGCATCATAAATAAAAGCTTCTGCGGCCATGGTGCTCTCCTGGGGAAATAAGCCTCGAAAAAATAAGCGAAGGCGCAGTTATAAAACAAAGCGGGGATTGTGTATAGCAAAACAAGAAAAGCCCTGCATATAATACCACCCCCATTATCTTGTTGAGACATCCCCATGTTGTTCACTGCTTTGCGTTCATGCGCCCAGATTCTATTGGTTGTTAGTTCATTGATTCTGTCAGGCTGTAGCAAACATCCTGGTGATCCGAGTGCGGCTGGCGGCGCCATGCCACCACCAGAAGTGAATGTGGTGACAGTACATGCGAAAGATATTCCAGTAGCATTTGAATATGCCGGACAAACTGCGGGCTCCAATGAAACCCAGGTGCGCGCTCGTGTCAGCGGAATTTTAGCGAAACGCCTTTATGAAGAAGGCGCTACCGTTAAAGCCGGCACACCTTTATTTCAAATTGATCCCGCACCGTATCAAACGCAATTAGCGGCTGCGCAAGCTGCCGCGGCACTGAGCGAAGCGCAACTGAACCAAGCGAAACGGGAAGCAGCGCGCGCAGCACCTCTTGCAGCAGCAAAAGCCATTAGCCAAAAAGAAGCGGATGATGCGCAATCTGCAGTAGAAGTAGCACAAGCGAATGTGCAAGCAGCGCAAGCACAAGTTAAAGCAGCGCAACTGAATCTAGCTTACACCCGCGTGGTTGCACCCATTAGCGGTGCTACAGGTATCGCCAATAAATCTGATGGCAGTTTAATTACGCCTGCCGATGGCTTGCTGACTACGCTTTCGCAAACCGATCCACTCTATGTCAATTTCAGCATTACTGAAGCAGATTTTCTTAAACTCAGCAGCGATCTCAGCAAAGGCGCCTTAACGCTTGCGAAAAATTCTGTGCATAAACCATGGAATTTTGCTGTGCAAGTTAAATTAGCCGACGGCAGTATTTTCCCCACCAGTGGGAAATTAAATTTTGTTAGTACAACGGTGAATACCGCTACCGGTGGTTTTGATGCCCGTGCACAAATAGCCAATTCCAAAAATATTTTGCGTCCAGGTCAATTTGTTCACGTGATATTAACCGACTCTGTGCGCCCAAAAACAATAGCCATTCCTCAGCGCGCTGTTATCGATGCGCCGCCTACCAATGGTTTTGCTGGGGGAAAAATAGTTTTCACCGTAACGCGCGACAATAAATTAGCACCACGTCCGGTGACTTTGGATGGATGGTCACAGGGTGAATGGATAGTGACGAAAGG
>CAXNEI010000096.1:0-5568 GCA_964201195.1 Gammaproteobacteria bacterium | reverse complement strand
TGTCAGATGCGGGCATAGCTTTTGCCCATTCCTTTAGACTCATTTTGATTTTGGAATATACTCTGCTGGCCTGCTAATGTATTAGCAGCAAGGCTCAGCGAAAGACCGTAATCGATCGATTACATTTTCTCTTAAATTAGCGAAAACTATTTAAATAGGGATGCGCAATCCATCACGCCTCCTATCGATAGCGAATAAAAGAACAGAGCAAGAAGAAGCGAGGCTTCCCAAAATATCGCACCCTTCACAAAGTTTTTGGCGATACTTGTTTGTGCTGGAAGTTCGGGTGCGCCTAAGCCTAAATTACAAAAATCATTTGACCGCATCAGTTAGTGTAAATACAATAAGTGGCATGGAAATTACTTATGACCCAGCTAAGGACAAAATCAATATAACCAAGCACGGTGTATCGCTTGGTTCTGCTGCTGAATTTGAGTGGGATGAAGCGGTCATATGGCCGGATCAGCGCCATGAATATGGCGAATGTAGAGAAATCGGAATTGGTTATATTGGTAATCGACTTTTCAATATTGTATTCGTCAATAGGGATGCAGAACGTAGAATTATTAGTCTACGCAAAGCCAATCCAAGAGAGGTAAAACGTTATGCCCAAACTTAAACCAGAAACTATTATGCCGACACCAGAAGAAGAAATTAGCATTCAAGCTGGTATTGATGCAGATCCTGATGCTTATTCACTTTCTGATGCAGAATGGGAAGCGGTAAAACCTCTTGTTCGTATCGGTCGACCCAAAGCGGCTGTCACCAAAGAAGTCATTACTATTCGCCTCTCTCCAGAAGTTGTTGAGAAATTCCGCGCATCAGGTAGTGGTTGGCAAACTAGAATTGACGCAGTGCTCAAACATTGGTTAAAACGCCATTCTGCAAGCCAAATACCGCGCGCCTAATAGCCACTTCATCGCTATGACGGATCAATGCACCTAATTTTTATTGAAATTTAATTCATCCGATTTTTAAAAAAATCGACAGATGAATATTGACCTATACCCATTCCTATCTAGCTATTCATGTGATCGATTTGATCCTTGGGATTGCTATGACTTATTATCATGGGATAGTAAAAAAATACCGAACAAAAAAACAGATTTCTCATTCAATTTTTCTGTGGTTTATCAGTGGCTTTGCTGCGCAGCCATCAGAAAAATTATCAGCGCCTATTTATACAGACTATGAAGAACCTAATTCATCAGTTGTTCAGCAACAACAAAATAAAGCCAAGCTAGCCAGCGATAAATGCCCCATAGTATTAGTGAGTTTTTCCATGCCAGATAATCAACTCAAAGCATTAATTACTGAGGCGCATAAAGTTGGTGCAGTCGTGGCAATCCGTGGTTTAGTGAATGATGACTTTAAACAAACGCTGATTAAATTAAGGCAACTGACAAATACAAATACGGATAGCCTAGAGCAAGGAAATAATAGCCAAATAGGCGGCATCATTATTGATCCTACTTTATTTAGACGTTTCTCTGTATCAACAGTACCCACTTTTATTTTACCCCTGGAAAGCTTACAGCCCTGTACTGAGCAAGGTTGTGTTGTACCTGAGCATGTTCAAGCTACCGGTTCGGCGACCTTAAAATATTTTCTGGATTTGGTCGCGCGCACTGGCAGCAAAGCAGAGCAGCAGGCGGCACAAGTGTGGTTAGCTAAATAATCCAGCTGAAATGAGTTGAATAGAGATACTTTTAGCGCCAAAAAACGTAGTATCGCGCGTCTAAAGATAAGATCATTTAAAGTTTAAGGAAGTCGATTATGGCTGCCCATCCATTAGCCTCTGTAGCAACGCCATTCACCGGATCCGTCGCGCCCTATTACAACGGCACACTATCTCATGCGTCAACATTTTCCAACGGATCCATCCGGTCGGTTGCTGATTTTATTGCACAAGAAAAAATTCACACAGAACGCCAGCAAGCATTTTTTACAGCGTCAAATAGAATATTACTCGCTGCATCAAAATTTTCCAACGGATCCATCCGGTCGGTTGCTGATTTTATTGCACAAGAAAAAATTTACACAGAACGCCAGCAAGCATTTTTTACAGCGTTAAATAGAATATTACCCGCTGCATCGCCCAGCGCAAAAATATCTCCCTTAGTTCAATTTCTCATGACCCCGCCGGAACAATTCGGCGGCGAAGAAAAAATCAAAAAAATGCTCTACAAGCCAGAAGGCTATTTAAAGAGATTTTTTGGACAAGAATCTTGGAAAGATTGGTCGGAAGATCGCACCGATTTAGGTTATGCCGTGAGTAATATGGTCGGCATATTAGAAACTGGCCCAGGTCGATCGGTAGAAGAGTTTGTTCAAACACTGGATGCGCAGCGTTTGGTGAATGCAAATGAACAAGCAGAAGAATTTCTTGAACCAGTTTTTGCCACAACCCTTTCTGCTCAGTGTGATGTGGAGCCTGGCAGTGAAGAAGATCAAAATTTTATTAAGCAAATTATGTATTGGTTTGGCGATGGCGCTGTATTGCCTGCTTATCAATTTTTGGGCGTTACGCTGACTCAAGTAGTCAGTCGTGAACCTCTCGATAATTTAGACCTTAAATCACCTGCATCAAGAGGGCAATTAAATACAGAATGCACTGCAATTTTATTGCGTTGGTGCGAGCAAGCAATAATTAATGCTGCTGATCCTCGCCAAACTTTTATTACAAGCGGTGTGTATTTGGATAAATTAAGAGACGGGGATATCACCGCAGAAGACATCACTATTTTACGCAGAATTTGCCGAATAGGGATGTCACCTACCTTTGATTCGGTGGCTTTTATTCAACAATTTACTGATGCAGCGCGAGGTGCTGCAGGACAGTGTGGTGCACAAGCAGCGCTACAAATGCATCGCACCTTAATCTTAGCTGGAGCAGGTAGATTTCATGCGCAAAGCGGAGCATCGGTTAATTATTTGGAAGTGGAAACCAAGCTAACCGCTCTGGCTTATTGTGAGCGTATTGTTGGACAGGCAATGCAGGCTTCGGGTAATATTTCTGAAAATAGACGAACGGCTGATGCGCATATACAAAATTTATGTGCGGGAAATTCCGTTACTATTGGCAATCAAGAAATCAGAGTAGATTCAATTGCTTTAGCGAAAGAAATTGTCGCGATGCTCAACGAAATTATTGCCCGTGATCGCGGACAAACAGAAACTATTTTGACTCAAATGGGCGTAGCGGCGCAGGATGTTTTACTGCTTAACCAAGCACATCCAGTGGGTAGTGCTTTGTGTTTAAAGGGCGCAATAGCGCCGCAAACTGCCATACATCCGACTTTGAGATCAATTTTAAATTGGTTGGCTCGCTGCGGAATTATTTCCCTACCAACAACGCCTAGCAGCGCCAATAGAAATTACGATCACCTCGCCGATCTATTTCATCAATTAAATGCCTTTGAAGCTGATGATCAACAAGCCTTTTATACAGCGCTTGCTGTAATTCCGTTATTTGGATCGTCCCCTTTACTGTGGGCAGTACGAAATGGCAATAGAGAATTACTAGAAACAGTGGTTCGCATTGCTGGAGAAGCCGCTTATATTCCGATTGAAGGAAGAACATTAATTCAGTGGGCATTGCATGAAAATAATCAAGAATTGGTCGATTGTTTAAATCGTGTATTAGCCGATAAACATTGGCTTGCAGCGGAAGTGTATCAACTATTGGATAACCGCAACTCAGCTGACAGAACGCGGAGCTTACGGATGTTCAGCGAAGCGGCGTGGTTGCATGAGCCAAGATATCAAGACTTAAATCATCGTATAGGGCAAGCAACAGGCGATTCACATGCTTAGTGAGTGCAAATGAATTCCTAGTAACTCTAGGAGAATGATTCTCTTAATAAAAAATGAATAGGGAGGTTAGATAAATATGGAAATTAAAGAAAAATCCATTCAGATAAGATTAGTTTTTTTTATCCAGCTAATGCTGAGTGACACTGCAGCATTAGCTGGAGATATTCAATCAGTGAATAATCAAGGCAAAGCCTTTGCTCAGTCGATGAATCAAAGCAGCGTTAATCAAGCTGCTGCTCAAATGAAGCTTCCCGCACCATGGCAATCCAGGATGAGCGGACTTATCTTAATTTCACGGAATTCTTTGCTTCTTGTGTAGTGGTTGATGGTATTGGTCAGCGGCGCTTTGGTTGGGATCAGGTGCTGCAATCAAATAATCTGATTACTTTTTTTGAATCTAATGTGGCAGTGAATGCTGCCTCATTTAAATATGCGGATAGCAGCGCTCGCAACAAGAACTTTCTCACGCGGTACAGAACGAGCAACGAGACAGCGTTACGTTAACTCAAGCTAACAGTGCAGTGCTACGCGACTCACATAATGTGATGAGCTCACTCAGTAAAGAACATGGCGCTAATAATACCGCTAGCCAAAGCCAATCCAGTAGCGTGCAACAAATTTCCAGAGAATTAAATAACGCAGCAAAAGACTGGGCGCAAACCAATGGTGTTGAGTTAACCAGTGCTGCCAAAGCATCTATCTTCGGTAATATTGAAGCAAGTGCAGGTTTAAAACTATTCGGTTCTGGTGGAAAAGTTCAAGCGGGTGCAAATGTTGAATGCGTAAAAACGGAGGCGGATCGCGACTCCTCTGCAACAGCAGAAAAATTTCTTCAAAGTAAAGAATATGCCGAGGCAGTTTCTAATATAGGCCAAGCTGCTAAAACCGCAGCAGTGCATTCAGGTATCAGTCAGCAAAATACTCAAATCGCTCAACTGGATGCATCACTCAGTCAACAACATACAGCAGCGCAAGAACACAGCCATGCAGTTTCCGAAGTAGACGCAGCAAGAGAAAGCGTCAGCCAAGCAAAAGAACTCAGTCAAACGCTCAGCCTTGACGGAATCGATGCATTAAAACAAGTAGCGATAAACAGCGGGCTATCAATAGGGCAATTTGATCAACTATTAAATCAAGCACGCCATGGCAATACCGAAGCAACGGATGAGTTACGTTTTATGTTAGTCGATGCGCAAATGATGGGGCGATTAGATTCTCACTCAAACGATGATCAGCAAAGAATATTAAACACCGGTCATGCGGAATTAAATCAGCTATCCAGCTCGCAAACGGATCAAGTAAAACACCAAGCTCATCAATGGCAACAACAAGTAGAAAATAAAAATACGATTTCACCATCACAACTTAAAACAGCAGAAAACTCTTCCGCGCAATCAATTGATCAAACCCTGCAAACCACAGCAGGCCAGCTACATAAAAATAGTGAAGCAGTAGACCAGCAAGGTCAGCAAACAAAACACCAAGTCAACCAGGAAACTAGCATCTCCCAAACCTCTCTATTGCCAGGTTTTTCCATAAATGAAGAGATCTTTTCGTCCCCGCTGGACGAGTGAATGCTTTCAGATAAAACTATGCAAAATAATATTAGACTTCTTTCGAAACTCATAACTCACCAATCTCAAGATTATAAATCCCTGCAATTAAATTAAATCTAAGCCCGAATCGCTTACGCCGATTGCGATATTTATCAGCAATTATTTTAAAACGCTTGAGCATACCTATCACGTTTTC